>JAFASD010000176.1 GCA_019244945.1 Acidobacteriaceae bacterium
TTTCGAGCGGACGGGATCGAGGATTTCGAGCAAGTTCCTAAACAGATCCACACAATGCTCGGCCGAGTAGTTTCGGGCAAACTCGTCCAAACCGTCCAGGAACAGGAGCACCTTGCCCTTCCGAACCAATTTAAGGAGATCCTCTCCGCTGGCGAGCGCTATGGCGATTCCTTCGCGCGGAATCATCCTCTCAAGGTTGCCGGCGAAATTCTCCTCTGGCACATACGAACCCAGCGACAATGGAAGGACTGCCTCCAGCTGTAACGGCGGGGGATCCTGGCCGATGCGGTCCATCAACTCTACAAGAAAATTGGTTTTGCCGATGCCCGATGGTCCTGTAAGGGCAATGCACGGCTGAGACCGCGAAAGCAGCCATGCGGCCACCTTTTCAAATTCGGTGATCCGAGACACATAATACTTGGGTCCGACGTTACATCGCCTCAGCGGCCCGAAAAACCAGCTTCGTTTGCTCGCATCCTGACCATTCTCGAGCTGGTCGCGGCGCGCCAACAGATCGTCGCTGGCTAGGCGCCGGAGTTCCAACAAAATTTTCTTCTCTGGCGGCAGTTCATCGTATCTCGGGATGCCGCCGGAACTCCACAACTCGAACAGCGATGCGCTCACTTTACGCACCAAATCGAGCGGCTTACTGAACTCTTTCCAGAGATGGTCCTTCTTGATTTTGTTCCTCAGACGGATAATCCGCGTCCGGTTTGGGTCACCCTCCGAGAGCGGGCAAGATTCATCTCGAAGGTAGAGCAGTCGCGGCTTGCCGCACTCTCCGGCGTAGGAGTATTCGCGATGAGTATAGGAAACCCGTTGTCCGGGGATGCGCGTGCCGTATCTGTGGCCAATAAGTCCAACGTAGACGTCGCAGTCCCGGATAGCGCGTTCAATCTTCTCCAATGGCGGATTCGGCTGGGCTGTCCACCTGTCCATGAGCACATCTTCGAATTTGAAATCGCGAATTAAGGTGCCCACCTCGGTACGATACGGTTTTAGATCGTCTGTGGTCGAAGAGACGAAAACCTTCAGCAATCCGAGGCTCATCAGTACCTGATTCTATATCAGCTATCGTCATGCCAAGGGAAGACTGGCATCTTCAGTGTGGTCCAGGAGCGACAGAGATCAATTTAGGCCGTCGGCCAGCTGATTGCCTCTCATGACGTGGCACTCGGAAAAGGCTGACGTCGGCGACGAGGCTCGATTCGGAATATAAGGATGGCAAGATGGCTGTCGGGAAATCCCCATTGCGACAGAATTGGATGGCGAATAGGGCTTTTATCAACAGAGGTGCTCCGATTTGGCAGCCGCCTTTCTCGGAGCAGTCCGTGATACGGCCGAGGCACGCTTAACCGTGCTGGGGTAGATCGGTGAGAATTCCGACGGCTTAGGAGGCCAAGCGTAAGGCACGCTGAATCTCAGCGGGCAATGTTAGCCTCTGAAACATGCGGGCTGGATAGACATAATCCTCACCCGACTCGTCAATCACACGGATGAGGTTGTTTGCTTCGGCATCTGGATCATCCAGAAAGGCATACAGCTTCCTGACCTCAACTGAGGCAGCGTAGCCGGCATTCCGCAGACACACCGCAAACCCCTGTGTTTTTCGGCGACTGGCTGGCATGATTAGTCCACGAACCGCTTGATCTTAAATTCTTTCTTTCCGATGCCGGAAGCCTCGTACCAGTGAAGCTCCGCTCTTCGGATCCTACCATTCGGCAGTTCGACGTCCGCAATACCTTTCCGCTTCCGCCAGCGGCCTCTTCCGTAAAGCTTCCGCAAACGAGGAAGCTCGCGAATACCGCTGCCAACTGCGAATGTTTCCATCTCCGTGATATTGCCGCGGATCTCGAAAAACACTGACCGGCATTCTATCAGCGAGTTTCAGCGGAGGCCGTTCGCGGCGTCGCGGAGGCGCCGCCAAGCGAACGCCGTACCGAACCGTTTTTAGATTCTGGATAAGGTCTTTTATGAGCAAGTACGCGCGAATTTCCGGTTCGCAAACTCATCATCCTTGGTCGGGGGCTTGGGATAGGGCCTTCGAATTTTACCTGCCGCTTTTGCTCGTTGAGAATAGTCCTTATGGCTGCACTCGCGACTGGGAACCCTGAGCCCTCAAGAGCTCTTTATGATGTTAAGGCTGATGTCGTACCAGTGCAATTCAGCTCGACTGTCTTGCTCGATGTCGTTGAGGTATGTCTTCACCGGAGTGCATCCGAATGGATTTTTCTTCGCGAGCTGCGGGTCGGAACCGGGTTTCGTGGCAGTGCTGCGCAGCGGCTCGATGCGTTCGCTCTGAATTGCCTGCCGCATACGTCTATGCGACGCGTGTGCTACGAAGTGAAGACCTCGCGAGCGGATTTTCTTTGCGAAATGAAGCAGCCGTTGAAGCGCCGAATTGGGTTGCGTTACTCCAATGAGTTTTATTTCGTCACGCCTGCTGGATTGTTGAATACGTCCGAGGTTCCCATCGAATGCGGGCTTGTCGAGGTGGGCCCGTTTGCCCAGGATGAATGCTCGATTAAGCATGTCGAATCCGGCGGATTGGTCCATTTCGAGCCGAACCATGGAATCTACTGTCGGGTGACCGTTCCCGCTCCGTGGCGAGAAACGCCAGGTCCCACATGGCAGTTCGTCGCAGGCATGCTGCGGAACCAGCAGAAAGCTTTTCAGGGCCGGCCACCGAAACCGCCGAATCAGCAACGGTTGCCCTTTGCCGATTGAGCTAGCCTGCTGAGCAAGAGCGCAAGTTCACAGCGGTCTTCCTTTAAGATTAGGAGGATCTATGACGCCAAAGTATCTTGCTGCTCTTTTGACGGTTTTCCTGCTGACTACACCTCGAGTAGGCGCTCAAAGTGAAAAACGCTTGCTGTTTCGAAACCCGAGCGTGAGCCAGACGCAGATTGTGTTTGAGTATGCCAACGATCTCTGGACGGCGAGCCGCGAGGGCGGTGAAGCGCGGCGCCTGACGAGCGGCGTAGGGCGTGAGTTCAATCCGCATTTTTCGCCGGACGGAAAGCAGATCGCTTTCAGCGGCGAATATGACGGCAACATCGATGTGTATGTGGTTTCTGCTTCAGGGGGAGTGCCGCGGAGGCTGACTTATCATCCGGGAGAAGATGTGGCGATTGGATGGACGCCCGACGGCAAGCGCGTTTTATTCAATTCGCACCGCGATAGCTACGCCGATAGCGCCCAGCTCTACACGATCGGGTTAGATGGCACGCTGCCCGAAGCGCTGCCGCTTCCCGCTGCCGAGGACGGAAGTTATTCGGGCGATGGATCGCATATCGCGTATGCGCCGGTGTTTCAGTGGGAAGCCGCGTGGAAGCGATACCGCGGCGGGCAGACGACGAAGATCTGGATCGCGGATCTGGCGGATTCGAGCATCGTCAAAATTCCACGTGAAAATTCGAACGATTTCAATCCCATGTGGGTTGGTGACAAGGTTTATTTCCTTTCAGACCGTAGTGGACCCGTCAGCTTATGGGTTTATGACACAGGCTCCCGCAAAGTGAGTGAGGCGATCAAGAACAGCGGCCTGGATTTCAAATCTGCATCTGCGGGAGGCGGCGCTATCGTTTACGAAGAGTTCGGGTCCTTGAATCTGCTCGATTTGAAATCGGGCCATACGCATCCTGTAGACATTCGCGTGGCTGCAGATCTCCCCGAGGTGCGCCCGCGTTTTGAGAAGTTGACGGTTGCAAAAATTGAAAACTCGGCCATTTCTCCGACGGGACAACGCGCGCTGTTTGAAGCACACGGCGAGATTCTCACCGTACCGGCGGAGAAAGGCGATGTGCGCAATCTGACCAGCAGCCCGAGCGTGGCTGACCGCGATCCTGCCTGGTCGCCGGATGGGAAATGGGTTGCATACTTCTCCGACGAATCGGGCGAGTACGCGCTTCACATTCGCGATCAAAGCGGGTTAGGCGAAGTGAAGAAGATCGATTTGGGGAATCCTCCGTCCTTTTTCTATTCGCCGGTCTGGTCGCCCGATAGTAAGAAAATTTCTTATACCGATAAACGGCTGAATCTCTGGTATGTGGATTTGGAAAACAAGACTCCCGTTCGGGTTGAGACCGATCTATACGACAGTCCGGGGTATGTGATGACAGGATCGTGGTCTCCGGATAGCCGCTGGCTGGCCTACAGCAAACAGCTTCAGAATCATCTGCACGCGATCGTGGTTTACTCGCTGAGCGATGGCAGATGTACTCAGGTGACGGATGGCATGAGCGACGCAACTTCTCCTACGTTCGACAAGAGCGGCAAGTATCTTTACTTCCTGGCGAGCACCAACGTCGGACTGAGCGGCGGCTGGATCGATATGTCGAGCATTGCGCGTCCGGTGACGAGCAGCGCTTATGTGATGGTTCTCAGAAAGGATCTGCCGTCGCCGCTTGCGCCCGAGAGCGACGAAGAGAACAAGCCCGACTCGGCTAAGAACGAGGAGCAGAAAAAGGAGGACAAAGACAAGGGTGCGGCCAAGGATCAGAAAGAGGAGAAGAAGCCGCCACCGGAAGTTCGAATCGATTTCGAAAACATTGGCCAGCGAATTCTGGCTGTCCCCGTTCCTGACAAAAACTATCTGGCTGTGAGCGCCGGGAAAGAGGGCGTTATCTACCTTCAGGAGGTTCCCATTGTAGAGATGAATCCGGGCCCGCCGGAGATCATTGTCAACAAGTTCGATTTCAAGAAGCGCAAGACGGACACGATTCTGACGGGCGCAACCGTTTTCAAACTGTCGAACAACGGCGAGAAGATGCTGTTCCGGCAAGGCGAGCAATGGGTGATTGCCGGGACCGATCAGGCGCCGAAGGCCGGCGAGGGCGCGCTGAAACTGGCCGATATGGAAGTCTATGTCGATCCCAGAGCGGAATGGCGGCAGATGTATCACGAAGTTTGGCGGATTGAGCGCGACTTCTTTTACGACCCCCATTTTCACGGGCTGGATCTCCATCAGGCTGAGCAATTTTACAAACCGTATGTCGATGGAATTGCTACTCGGGCGGATTTGAATTATTTGTTTGAAGAGATGCTCGGGAACATGACGGTGGGGCATATGTTCGTTCGCGGTGGAACAGAACCGGAGGTGCCGCACATCAAAGTCGGTCTATTGGGAGCGGATTACAAGATTGAGAACGGGCGGTACCGGTTCGCCAAGGTATATAACGGCGAAAACTGGAACCCGCAGTTGCAGGCGCCGCTTACGCAACCTGGCGTGAACGTGGTTCCTGGCGAATATCTGCTGGCGGTCCGTGGACGTGAGGTGCGCAGTTCGGACAACGTGTACAGCTTTTTTCAGGAAACCGCCGGGAAACAGATTGTGCTAAAGGTTGGACCGAACCCGGACGGCACGGGGTCGCGTGAAGTGACGGTTGTTCCTGTGGACAACGAACATGCGCTGCGACACCTGGCGTGGGTGGAAGGAAATCGGCGGAAGGTGGATCAGCTCAGCGGCGGGAAACTGGCATATGTTCATCTACCCGATACGGCACATGGCGGGTACACGAATTTCAACCGCTACTTTTTCGCGCAAGTGGGCCGGCAGGGTGCGGTGCTCGACGAGCGATTCAACCATGGAGGCGATGTGGCCGATTACATCATCGACTATTTGAACCGGAGGCCGATGGCGCGGATCACGACTCGCGAAGGGGAGGACGTGACGGATCCGGAGCAAGCCATTTATGGGCCGAAGGTGATGATCATCAACCAATTCGCCGGATCAGGGGGCGATGCGATGCCGTGGTATTTCCGAAAAGCCGGAGTTGGTCCTCTGGTCGGTGAAAAGACCTGGGGCGGGCTGATCGGCATTGGCGGGTATCCGCCACTGATTGACGGCGGCCGGGTGACGGCGCCGCGTTGGGCATTCTACGGCTTGAGTGGTGAATGGGAAGTGGAAAATCGAGGTATCGCTCCCGATATCGAAGTCGATCTTGATCCGAAGCTGGTGCGCGAGGGACACGACCCGCAATTGGAGCGCGCCGTCGCGGTCGCGATGGAACTGCTAGAGAAGAACCCGCCCGCGACTTACCAGAAACCGGCGTATCCGAATTATCATCAGCGCTTCGAAGAAGTGAAGCCGTGAGGGAGCGGCCGCTTATGCCGCAACTGCACGCTCTCGCACGTTGAACTCGAGTTTCCAGCGGCGTCCGTCTGCGGCGACGCACCAAAGCTCGAGCATTCCGGTTTCCGTGACGTTGCTTTCGAGCATCACCGGGACGATCTCTTCGCGCGATCCGTCGGTGTGCGGAGGCAGGAAAACCTCAATCGGCGATAGCTCTTCGAGATCGTCACCGACTTCTTCGAGCAGCGCGCCGGGCTGGTCGTTCTTTCGCGATAAAGAAGAGAAGAAGCGAAATTCGGCAGGCTCTCCGACGACCAGCGCGAATTTGCGTTGCGGCAACTGCACTTTGGAGCCTTCCTCGAGTCCAAACGGCACGACCGCGAGCGCTTTCATGGGAGGCGGCAGGCCGGGCACGGCGGGCAGAGAACTTTCGATCCCAACGTAATAGGTGCGCGGAACTCCTCCGCGGATACGGACGCCTTTGCCTTGTCTAGCGAGGCCATAATAGGCGGCGCCATACGCGACGGCGTGCATGAGATCCGCTTGTTTGGTTTCGCTGCGCAATTCGATCAAGGGCGAAGCGCCGGTTTGTTCTAACCAGCTATTGAGAACTTCGAAGATGCGCTGTTCGATAGCGGCGGCCTGCAGAACACCGCCGTTCAAGAGCAGATGTGTCGGGCGGGCAAATTCGTCGGGACTCGCGTTGGAGGCAGCCTGACGAAGGAATTGCGCGAGATGCTTGGTGACGGCGGGGTCGGCGGCATAGTTCAATCCGACTTCCATAAGAGCCGCGCGCCGTTGCCGTTGTGGCGCGGCGTCGACTGGAACGGTTGGGAAAAAACCGTCGAGCAATAGAGCGCGAATTTGATCGCGCGTGATTTTGCTGCGTTTCGTTCCGCCGATCACACCAGTTCCCCGCCCCAGGATGGTCAGCGGATGATCGTTCGCGCGCGCATCATCACCCGATAGCAGCAGTTCTTTAGCCGCGCGGCATTGTTGCCAAAGCGAATGGAATTGGATGGCATCGAGTTTGACGCTCTTTTCCGCGAACTGCTGTTCGGCATATCTGGCGACCGCTAGATCCATATTGTCGCCGCCGAGAAGAAGGTGTTCGCCGACGGCGACGCGCTCGAGTCGCAGCTCACCTGATTCTTCCGTAACCGCGATCAGCGTGAAGTCGGTCGTTCCGCCGCCAATATCGGCGACTAGAATCAGATCGCCTGGTTTCACTTGCTCGCGCCAGTTGGGGTTGCGCTCGATCCAGGCGTAAAAGGCTGCTTGGGGTTCTTCGATGATCGTGACTTCGGGATAGCCGGCCAGTTTGGCAGCGCGCTGGGTGAGATCACGCGCGGCTGCGTCGAACGAGGCAGGAACAGTGATCAGGACGGATTGATTTTCGAGAGGCGCATCCGGATGCGCGGCATTCCAAGCAGAGCGTAAATGCTGAAGGTATTGGCAGGAAGCTTCGAGCGGTGAGATCTTGTTTACGCCTTCGGGCGCAGCGAGAGGCAGCAGCGGCTGCGT
>JAFASD010000247.1 GCA_019244945.1 Acidobacteriaceae bacterium
ACCTCTTACGAATGGGGCAGCGACTACTACCTGCAGCACGGTCGAATGATGCCCGCTGACGCGCTAGATCAGTTGCGCCCGCACGACGCCATTCTCCTAGGCGCCGTTGGGCACCCGCAAATCCCGGACAATGTCACGTTGAACGGCCTGTTACTGCCTATCCGTCGCGCCTTTGATCAATTCGCGAATGTGCGTCCCGCCGTTCTTTACGCGGGTGTCTCGTCTCCGCTCAAAGATGTTCAACCGGGTGACATCGATATGGTGGTCGTCCGCGAAAACACGGAGGGCGAATACGCGCAAACAGGTGGCTTTGTGCATGAGGGCCATGCGGAAGAAGTGGCAATTCAGACCTCGGTATTCACGCGTCATGGTATCGAGCGGGTCATTCGCTTTGCATTCGAGCTAGCGCGGCGGCGCGCCAACAAACACAAGGTCACCTCAATTACCAAATCGAATGCGCAAGGCTTCAGCATGGTGCTGTGGGACCGCGTCTTTCAGGAAGTCGCCGCTCGTTACGAAGACATTCAGACGGAATCCCTGCTGGTCGATGCAGCGGCCATGAATTTCGTGCGCCGCCCGCAAACCTTCGATGTCGTGGTCGCCTCCAATCTATTCGGCGATATCTTAAGCGACATTTCGGCTATTGTCACGGGCAGCATCGGTCTGGCGGCAAGCGCGAACCTAAACCCAACCCGCAAATTTCCTTCGATGTTCGAGCCCGTCCACGGTTCCGCTCCCGACATCGCAGGAAAAGGAATCGCCAATCCGTTAGCCGCAATCTTCTCCGCCGCCATGATGCTCGACCACCTAGGCCTGAACGAAGCCGCAAATCAGGTAGATCGCGCGGTCCGCGCAGTATTGTCCGAAGCACAGACGCGCACACCAGACCTCGGCGGCAAGAATTCCACTGAACAAGTCATCAAAGCCGTCAAAGACAAGATCTGCAATCCGCGCTAATCAGCGTTAATCAGCGGCTAAGCTTTTCCGTGCCCCACCCCTGGATGCTGCTTATGAAACTCCGTTCGGTTTTGAAATGCCCGACCAAAAGCGATGATCCTGTTTTCCGAGAACGGCGGCCCGACAATTTGCAATCCAATCGGCAATCCATTCACCAACCCGCACGGAATCGTAAGCGCGGGTAACCCACAGAGATTGCTCGCCTGGACCAGACCAGCCCCCACGCCTTTCTGATCGGGCCGTTTGGGAGGAGTCTCATCGAACGGCTGATCCGCGCGATCCGGCAGACTGAACCGCGTGGGCGCGACCAAAAGATCGAGATTTGCGAAGAGATCCCGAAAAGCCGCTTGGATCTGGCTGCGCACGCGCATCGCTTTCAGATAATCGACGGCCGAGTAGTTCAACGAAGCCTTCAGCCCGTCGATTTGGCTCTGATCCGCCAGTTGATCGACCTTGCCGCTGCGAATCAGTTGCTCGAAGACAGATGCGCCTTCGGAATCGATGATCGCCCCGATCACCGGTCCATATGGAAAATCGGGCAGCCTCGATTCGGTCATTTGGCCGCCCAGAGACTTCACCACCGTGAGAGCATTCGCGAACGCCGGGCGCAGAGGTTCATCGGGCCACTGGCTAAAGTCAATTTCCGCATATCCGACCTTCCAATCGCTGAGCTTTCCATAATATTGCGGCGCGTAGTAAAAGCTCTTATGAGCAGAACCAGGATCGTTCGAATCGGAACCGGCGATGCCTCGCAACACGTAGCCGCAATCGTCTGCGCTGCGCGCAAGCACGCCGATTTTGTCGAGCGTCCACGAAAGAGCCATCGCGCCGAAGCGGCTGACCAGTCCATAGGTAGGCCGCAGGCCAGTGACACCACAGAAGCATGCAGGCGTCAGGATGGAGCCGGAAGTTTCGGAACCCAGCGCATACGGAACCAAGCCGGCGGCAACCGCAGCGCCGGACCCGCTCGAGGATCCGCCTGACCAATACGATTTATTCCAAGGATTCAGTCCCGGTCCTTGCAGGGACGCCGACGCCGAACTATATCCGCCTCCTCCCGCGAGTTCCACCATCGACAGCTTGCCGATCAGAATGGCCTTCTCTTTATCTAAGCGGTTGACAACCGTCGCACTGTAATCGAAGACCTGATCGGAAAAAGGCTTTGCGCCCCAGGTGGTGGGATAGTTCGCGACAGCGATCAGGTCTTTCACTGCATACGGAATGCCTTGCAGAGGACCGCGGAAGCGCTCCCGCTTGAATTCATCGTCTATGTCTTTGGCGGCTTTATGGCCCTCTTTTGCGAGCGAATAGGCGAGCGCGTTGTATTCGGGGCCGAGAGTCTCGAGGCGATTCGAGAAAAACTTCGTCAACTCCGAGGGCGAAATGTCACGACGCCGCAAAGCTGCATTGAGCTCAGGAATTGTCGCGAAAGGCAGCGTCGCCTCGTCGAGTTTAGATGCCGGCTTCTTCATGAGCCGCTACGGGCGAAACGCGAAAGCCGGCTCAACGTTCATCGGCAATTCAATCTTGGAGAGGCGATCGCTAACCTCGTGAACATCGGCATACGCCTTCTGAAGCTTTTGTTCGGGAGTGGCGGCAGCGGGCGCAGGAGCGGGTGCGCCTTGTGGCGGAA
>JAFASD010000395.1 GCA_019244945.1 Acidobacteriaceae bacterium
TGGCAAGTTCATCACGGCCACGACGCGAGATGTGGACAAGCGTCCGTCTCCAGATTTTGTGAAGGCGTATTTTCACAACGGAGTCATCAAGGACCTCAAATTAGTCGTGCACTTCTACAACACGCGCGATGTGTTGCCCAAATGCGCGAAAGGAGTCGATGATCCCGGCTTCGGAGTCAGCTGCTGGCCTCCGCCTGAGGTCCCGAAGAATGTGGACCAGAGAATTGGCAACCTGGGCTTAACATCCGACGAAGAACAGGACATTGTCGCCTTCATGAAGGCTCTGACGGACGGTTATCAACCGCAGTAATTTAGCCTCAGCAAGTTTCAAAGTAATATTCAGCCGCGAGTCCGAGTAACATGGGCAGGCGGCCTGGAATCGATACGCAGGCAGCTATCCACTACGTTCTTACCGAAGAGGCCCTAACCTAGCGAAGGCGGAAATTTCAGCAAAGTAGCGGTCGCGGTCCTCTCCAGCGTTATCCGCTCCTGCATGTTCAGCGTGAACGTACCATACGGATTGACGTGCCGCCACTTCAAGGGTGACAGCGCCCGGCTATCAGCCGCAGTCAGGCGACCATGCCATTCCGGCTCTGCCAATACCTGTTGGATCATCAACGTGTTCACGTACACCAAGCTCACTTGCAGCAGGTGCAGCGATAGCATTAGGATCTCCTGATCCTCCAGCCTGTTGCTGGCGAACTCTCCACCTTTATCGTACAGAATGAAATCGTTGGCGCGGTTCCAGTTCTCGATCACTTCAAGACCTTCGTGAATTTCACGACGCAGCGATTCGAGCCGGAGATAATCGCACAGGAACACGGTTTTCAGCGCTTTTCCCAATTCACACAGCGCCTTGTAGGTCGGCTGTTGGACGTTGTTCTTTGTGAAGCGCCGCAGGATTGGGCCATGATCAAACGAAAACTGCCTTCGAAAGTAAGAAAAGTTCGCGGTCAAACGGTACAAGCGAAATTCCTGACCCGCATCGCCCGGCAAACCGCGCGCCTATGGCGCCGGCATCACCTGACATACGATCAGACCAAGCATGTCGTGGAACGAGCTCGAGGCGAGTTGCACCTCGAGGCGCCGCGAGAGCGCCGCCGAAGCGTGGACCGGCTCGATCCCGCTGAGGTCGAACGGCTCATCGAGGCCGCCTATGCCCATTGCAGCAGATACGGGTTCATGCTGAAAATGCTGTTCTATACTGGCGCACGGGTGAGTGAATTCGTACAGTTCCGTGTCGAGGATCTGCACCTAACGCTCGATCCGCCCCAAGTCTACATAGCGAGAGCAAAGGGTGGCAGTGATGGATACGTGCCCCCTCCTGCCGGCGGTGGCGCAGGAACTGCGCACATATCTGGATGGTCGTGAAACCGGATGCGTGTTCGAGAGCAATCGGCTGAAGTCTTACACGACCCGGTATGTGCAACGCCTGGTGCATGAGGCGGCGCAGCGAGTCGGGATCGCCAAGCGCGTCACGCCCCACCGCCTTCGAGCCAGCGTCGCAACGATCTTATTGGATGCTGGCATGCCCCTGGATCAAGTGCAGAAGTTTCTTCGGCACAAGCGGATCACGACAACGCAAATCTATGCCGAAACAAGCCTGCAAGGAATGAGCGACAACTACCTCCGCGCGTTTGGCCAAAAGAAGTGACTTCGGCCCGGGGCGGCTCACATTGGGTTGTGAGGAGCTACCGGGCAGAAAGTTGCCATAACGCCTGAAAACGTGGACATGATCGTCCGAACCCGTTCCGGCGTGAATGTCGATTCCGCACCTACCTTGCTGCCATGCCGGCATGACCAATATTTCGGGCTGAAGAGAAGCTCACCCGCCCGAGCGCGTTACACGGATTGCTGTTCGCTAACGGACAGCGGCATCCCGGTGGCGCTCGCCACTGAACGAGATTTCGCCGTTCCAAGCCACAGGTCCTCAGCGCGTTGCCGAATGGTAATCCGTTTGCCTTAAAGTCGCCAAAGCGAGGGCGAGTATGTGGTTCCGCGACCTCCTGCAAGATTTGCGCTTCGGCATTCGTATGCTGAAGCTCAACGCAACGTTTACAACGGTGGCGGTGCTGACGCTCGCGCTCGGCATCGGCCTCAACACGGCCATCTTCAGCGTGATGAACACAGTCGTGCTGCGGCCGCTGCCCGTGCGAAATGCAAACCGGCTTGTGCATCTGCGCTGGTCGGGCCCTCCGCCCGAAACGGTTGCGTATTCGGGCCGGCAGGGTGAGCCGCTAAGCCAGCCGATCTTCGAGCGCCTGCGGACCGAGCGAGACATTTTCTCAGACCTCGTGGCTTACGCAAATCTCGGCGAGACCGTGCCGGTGCGCCACGGAGCGAAGCCGGAAAACGTTGCTGCCCAACTGGTGAGCAGCAATTACTTTTCCGGGCTGGGTATTGGAACGGAGTGTGGAAGAGCCTTTACTCTGGCGGACGAAGCGGCCCAGCAAAAACTGGCAGTGCTGAGCTATGCCTACTGGGCGCGCAGTTTCGACAGAAGCTGCAAAGCGATCGGCCAAACGCTATACATCAAAACGGTCCCGTACACCATCGTCGGTGTCACAATCGCGGGTTTTCACGGGATTTGGGAAGCCAACGACGTCTGGATTCCACTGGAACACGATCCGCTCTACAGTTCTCCGACCTGGTGGGCTGTCCATGTCATCGGCCGCCTGCAAGAAGGGATCAGCGAGCCGGGAGCGCTGTCCAGGCTGAATCCCCTGTTCCACCGCGCGATCGCCGAGATCTCGAGTAAACCCAATCCGAAACGAGAGCCCTGCAATTTGTACTTTGAGGCGGCGCTCGGAATCGCGGGTTTGCGAAACGCCTTCGGCGAACCGCTCAGGGCGCTTTTGGCGCTCGTCGGCGTCATCCTGCTGATGGCATGCAGCAACGTCGCTATGCTGTTGATGGCCCGCAACGCCGGACGGCAGCGCGAATTCAGTATCCGGGCGGCGCTCGGTTCCAGTCGCGCCCGGCTGTTTCGTCAGTTGCTGGCGGAAAGCCTGCTGCTGGTGCTGGCCGGAGGCGCGTTGGGGTGGCTTTTCGCTTCGCCTGCCACTGACGTGATTCGCGCCTGGGCCGATCTCGACGTCAGCCTTGCGCCGGACCGGACCGTGCTGCTGTTTACGATGGCGGTCTCGATCGTGGCGACCGTTGTGTTCGCCCTTGTTCCGCTCTACAGCGAGCCGCGTCTCCCGATGGCCACCCCGCTGCGGACCTTTTCGGCGACTGCTCATCCAGTACGCAAGCTGCGCGGTGGACGAACGATCGTTTCCGTGCAAATTGCTTTGTGCCTGGTACTGCTGGCCGCCTCTGGGCTCCTGATTCGAACCCTGCTCAATCTGGAGCGCGTCGACCTTGGTTTTCGAAGCTCGGGATTGCTGGTGTTCGAGGTCCAACCGCCGCGCGCCTTCGAGTCCGATGCCGTGGGGGTTCGCTTCTATGAGAACCTGCTCGAACGGCTCCGTTCACTGCCGGGGGTGGAATCCGCCACTCTGACTGCCAACCGCCTCGGCCGCGATGCGAACAACACATTAGCGCTGGTGGATGGTACGAATCTGAGCGGCGATCAGTGGGAGGCACTCTTGCCATGGCAGGTGGTCGGGAGCGATTTCGTCCACACGCTCGGCATCCGCCTCCTGCAGGGTCGCAACTTCAATCCCGCCGATTCGGCATCGGCGGCGAAGGTCATGCTCGTCAATGAGAACTTTGTGAAGCGCTATCTGCACGGCGGCAGCGCACTCGGTCATTACGTCGATTTCTGGGAGAGCCCCAAAATACATCCGGGCCAGTTCACGATCGTGGGTGTGGTGGGGAACAGTAAGTCTTGGGGAGTGCGGGACGAAGATCCAATGGCGTACTTCCCCATAACCCAGGTGCTCAGCGTCAAAGGGGAGCTGTTCTCCTGGATGACGGTAGAAATGCGCACGGTTGGGAAGCCGCTGCGCTCGTTACCCGCAGTACGCGGCGTTTTGCGGCGATTGAATCCGGATTTGACGCCGATTCGGCCCGCGACTCAAGAGCAGCAGTTCGCGTCTTCGATTTCGCAGGAGCGCCTGCTTGCGAGGCTTGCTTTTTGTTTCGGCTTAATGGGCGTGATCCTGGTCGCCACAGGGCTGTACGGAACGCTCGCTTACGCGGTCAGCCGCCGAACGGCCGAAATTGGCGTGCGCATCGCGTTGGGGGCTACGCGCGGACAGGTGCTTGGTATCGTAGTCCGGCAGAGTCTGGTGGCGGCGACGATCGGGATCGGCATTGGGCTCCCCTTAGTATTTGCCGCGGGGCGTCTGTTTCGTTCTTTCCTGTATGGCCTTACGTTTGAAGATCCGCTGACGTACCTTGCTGCCTGCGTCGGCATCGCGCTCGTGTGCGCAGCCGCTACCTGGACGCCAGCTCGCAGGGCGGCTGCCATCGATCCAGTAGTAGCGTTGCGACAGGAATGAAGCCGGGTTGTTGAGGAGCAATGGGCAGAAAGTTGCCATAACGCCTGAACGTGGTGTATATCATCCGGACCATTCTGTGAATGTCGAGTTAGTGGTGAAATTTGTGGTTCCCAACTAAGCCCTGCGGAGCGGCTCGTTCCTCGCCATTTTGGCTTGCGCCGGTTTTGTGCCCGGTTGCTCCTCACAACCCGCCTTCCTCTGTTTTCAGCAAGCCAACAAGTTCGTTCGTCCTTAAGCGCTTCGCTGAACGTAGATCCGGCGCCTACTGTTGACGGAGGCTTGCCGCTGGTGCCTTCGCAGTTTCTCTTTGAGGTACGGTGCATGCACTCGTGTCGGCCATTTTGCTGTGGTAACCAGGCTCGATGAGCTCATGCGGTCGGTTGTCGACGGCTTGGGCGATCTACTTTGCCGAAATTTCCGCCTTCGCTAGGTTAGGGCCTCGTCGGGGCTCTTGCGCAATACCTTAGTGCGGAAAGCATCACGATAGAACGGAAGAAACCTAAACTGCGTGAACGCGCGCCCCGGTGATTTATTAACTTCGGTCAAGTATCGCTTCATAGAGGGCAATATAGTTAGCGCCCTGTTGTCGCGCAATGCCCCTGATGATGGTGCTGAGCTCCGCGCTGCGTCGATTGAGTTCACTCTGGAAGGGGTTCGCCGATGCTGGGTCTTCTCCAATGGGCGGCAACGAACAGATCCCAATAGCGGCCGAAGTCTCAGTTCTGAGGCGGCGTACGATTAGCTGAAGGTTCTCAGAGAACCACTCGGGCGATGGATCGCACGGGAGCCGCTTCGAGATTCGAAAAAACGTTCTGGCTTTGCTAGAAACCAAGGCCATAACATCGTTTCCGCCGACTAACACCACTACCTTAGTGGGGCAGGATGCCATCACATCGGGAAGCCGCTGGAGCGCATTATACGCAAGATCGCCTCCCACTCCGAAGTTACGGAATAAAAAACGCCTGTCGCCCAATCGCTGTTGCAGTTCTCTAATCCAGTTGAACGCCTGCCCCTTTCCCGCCGTGCTACTGGAGCCGAGACATGCCACGATTGATGGTTCTTTTCTCAAGGCTTTGGACGGTTGGATTGATTGTGGCTTTTTGGACGACCCAATAATTTAACTCCGTTGACGATCACGGGCATTCACAACACGTGGGAGCCTGTGAGCATCGAATGGCTCACATCTCAGGCGGTTTGGCGCGCTTAAACAGCTTCACAAGCGTCGAGATTGCACGATCTACCTGCTGCTCGGCGAGGATATATGGCGGTAGAAAGCGAAGCACTGTGTCGTGCGTGCAATTGAAGAGCAGCCCGTTTTCGAGGCCGTCCAGGACCAGTTGCTTGCCCGGAAACTCCAGTTCAACACCGATCATCAGGCCCTCGCCGCGAACCTCGCGGATGAAAGAAAACTTCCGTTTGAGTTCCTGGAGCTTGGCGCGGAAATGGGCGCCGACAGTTTTGATAGACGGGAGGAGTTCATCGAGAATGTCGAAGAATTCGAGAGCAACTCGACAGGCGAGTGGACCGCCGCCATAAGTCGACCCGTGCATGCCGGGCTTGATGGTGGATGCTGCGTTTTCATTTCCGACAATTACACCGAGCGGGATACCGCACGCCATGGGTTTTGCCGCTATGACAATGTCGGGCATCAGTACCGGATGGAACAACTGGTACGCGAAGAAGGTTCCAGGGCGGCCAACCCCGCACTGGATTTCATCCGACACGAGCAGCGCGTTATATCTGCTCGCAAGGTCGCGGGCTTTGCGCGCAAACTCTTCAGTGATCGGATAGATGCCGCCCTCACCTTGGATGAATTCCAAAACAATTCCGGCTGTCTTCTCAGAGACAGCACGCTCCAAGGCTTCGAGATCGTTTCGAGGAACGAAGCGCGCACCAGGCAGTAACGGCTCGAAATCTTTGCGGTATTTTGGCTGCCCGGTGATGGAGAGCGCTCCAAGCGTGCGCCCATGAAAGGAGCCTTCGAGAGAAATGATTTCGTGCTTCTCGGGATTGATCGAGTTGCCGTGGGCGCGGATCATTTTCAACGCACCTTCCATCGCTTCCGTACCGGAATTACAGAAGAAGCTGCGTTTGAGGCCGCTGGCTCGGGCGAGACGCTCCGCCAAGCGTCCCTGATACTCGTGATAGTAAAGATTAGAAGTGTGAAGCAGCAGGCCGGCCTGCTCGCGAATCACTTTCGTAATTCGCGGATGGGCATGCCCCAATGAATTGACGCCAATGCCGCTGATCAGGTCGAGGTAGCGTCGGCCCTTGAGATCGTAAACGTAACATCCCTTCCCTCGATGCAGCGCCAGCGGGTATCGCGAATAATTCTGCAGCAGGAAGTTTTCTTCAAGAGCCATGATCCCTTCGAGCGAAGAGACAGCCTCCCGTGCTGGGGAGTAAGTAGCGGCCATATTTCCATGATAGGGGCGTCTTATTTGAACACGTAATCGAAGTTCACGAGACCGTTCCGGTAATCGATTGTCAAGCGAAACATGGAGAGCACCGGAATACCGAGGATTCCGGACATGCGGAACTCCTGATGCTCGGGCGCGTTGTTTAGATT
>JAFASD010000522.1 GCA_019244945.1 Acidobacteriaceae bacterium
CAGCGAAACGGATCCAAACCTGGTTCTCAAAGATCCGGAAATTATCGCCGTGTTGCTCAAAGCGGTTAAGGAAGCTGTCCGAGATCACGTCGGAAATCCACTTGCCCGCACCGAAACACGCTTTGATCCGAACGATTCACGGAATGCCTCAATCTCTCCCGAAGGACTCGCCTTCACCCCGTTAGCCGTCTCCCAAGGCAAACGGAATGGACCTCGCGAATACCTCCGCTCGGTTCAGCAACAATATCCCAATAATCTCTCGATTCAGATGGGAGCGCTCGCAACGCGCGTGTTGTTTGAAGACCATCGCGCCATCGGAGTCGAGTTCCTCGAGGGGCGCCATCTTTATAAGGCAGATCCGAACGCAAATGGCAGCACTCCTGCGCCGAAACGCCAGGTGCGGGCCGCTCGTGAAGTGATTCTCTCCGGCGGCGCCTTCAACAGCCCTCAACTTTTAATGCTCTCCGGCATTGGGGCGCGAAGCGACCTCGAGCGCCTCGGAATCCCTGTAGTCGCAGATCTGCCCGGGGTCGGCAAGAATTTGCAGGACCGTTATGAGATCGGCGTCGTATCCGAATTCGCTCGTCCATTCAGTCTCCTTCAGGGCGCCACCTTTGCGCCGCCCCAAGCTTCAGGTTCTCCTGACCCGTATTTCGAAGAATGGCAAAAGGGCGCCGGGATCTATGGCTCTAATGGCGCGCTTCTTGGAATCGTGAAGCGATCCACGCCTGCAAAGGTCGATCCTGATCTGTATATCTTCGCTCTGCCTGGTTTCTTCAAAGGCTATTTCCCTGGATATTCCGCGCAGCTCGAGCGCTATCACAACCGGTTTACCTGGGCAGTCTTGAAAGCGCACACAAACAATACCGCCGGCCGCGTGACGCTGCGATCCAATGATCCAACCGAAACGCCTCGCATCGAGTTTCACTATTTCAACGAAGGAAACGATCCCAGCGGAGACGACCTCGAAGCTGTCGTTAACGGCGTCGAATTCGTGCGCGATATGAATCAGCGCCTGCAGTCATTAGGATTGATCAAAAACGAGCTCGTTCCGGGACCCGATTACGACACCCCGGACAAGTTGCGAGAGTTTGTCCGTAACGAAGCCTGGGGCCACCACGCGTCCTGCACCAATAAGATTGGCGCAGATGACGATCCCGATGCCGTTCTCGACAGCCGTTTCCGTGTCCGCGGAATTCAAAATCTGCGCGTTGTGGACGCCTCCGTATTCCCGAAAATACCCGGATACTTTATCGTGACAGCCATATATATGATCAGCGAGAAAGCGGCTGAGGCTATTGCCGAAGATGCGAGTACGATAGCCGCCGCAATGCACGGATAGGAGGGAATCATGTCGCGAAAGCTTGTCTTAATCCATGGATACAGCGATCAGGGCCCGTCTTTTAACAATTGGGCCGGCGCGCTTCGCGATCGCGGAATAGACGCGCAACAAATCAATATTTGCAACTACATCTCTCTGAATAATGAGATCACGGTTCCCGACATTGCCGAAGGACTCGGACGCGCCGCTGAAGATTTAGGATGGACGCCCGATCAGGAATTCGATGCGATCGTCCATTCAACCGGAATGCTCGTCATTCGTGCTTGGCTCTGCAACAATAATCAGCGCCAGAAGTATCTGAAGCATCTCATCGGGCTGGCTCCGGCAACCTGGGGATCGCCTCTCGCCTCGCAGGGCCGTAGCTGGCTCGGAGCGATCGTGCGCGGTAACAAACAATTCGGCCCGGATTTTTTGAATGCCGGCGACAAAATTCTCGAGGCCTTGGAACTCGGGAGTAAGTTCACCTGGGATCTCGCCCATCGTGATCTCTTATGCGACGCTCCGGTCTTCACCACCGGTCCCGAGTCTCCTTATGTAGCCATCTTCATAGGTAATCAGCCTTACACCGGCATCAAGGAGCTGATCGATAAACCCGGAACAGATGGAACGGTGCGCTGGTCCGGCTGCTCCCTCGATACGCGCAAATTTACTGTGGATCTGCGCAAAGCGGGCGCACCCGAAACGCGCGCTCAGGCTGTGGCTTGGGTCGAAAATCGCCTTTCCGTTCCGATGTTTGCCGTGGAAGGCAAGACGCATTCTAGTCTCCTGACCGATCCGGATGACGATCTTGCCGGCATACTCGTTAAGTTCCTGAACGTTTCTTCCCAAGATGCATATGATCGATGGCTGAATGACACGACTCAGTGGAGCGCTTCAGCACTTAAAAGAATGAAGCAAGATAATAACGGCGCTTTTGACGGGTGGCAACAGTTCGTCATCCACGTTGTAGACGAATACGGAGAGCCTGTTCCGGATTACGTCGTCGATCTCTTTAAGCAGAATCCGACAGGGTTGGATGACAGCGAGTTGGCCGATGCGGAAATCCAAGACTTCGATATGGACGTGCACGCCTACGGACCCGATCAAAGTTTCCGATGCTTTCACGTACGAGTCCCGCTAAACGCTTCCAACGATGGCGTGGGCGAGTTGTGGTTGCGGCTCGCCGCCTCCTCTGGTAGCAAGTTGATCGCGTATCAGGGATACACGCCCGGCTCTGAAACCATCTCGGAAGAAGCGCCTGTGGTTCTGGATATCTCACACCTCGGAAGCGGAGAGGACAGCCTGTTCCGCCCGTTCACCACAACGCTGGTCGAAATCAAGCTCAACCGCGAACCCCTGCCGTTCCATGGACAGACCCAGTTGATGAAAATGGGCCTGTACAATCCCGACCTTTGATCGCTCCACATGTCAAGGATTAACGCCAGCTAGAATCCGAACATGGGAGTTACTTCAGGCCGCCGGTTCCAGAGCGCGCGCGTAGCTGAGTTTAAGGAATCGGTCATCCGCGAGATGACTCGCCTCGCCATTCAATATAACGCAGTGAATCTCGCCCAGGGATTCCCCGATTTCTCAGCGCCCGCTGAGGTCAAAACTGCTGCTCAAAGGGCCATCGCGGAAGACATTAATCAGTACTCCATTACCTGGGGCGCCAAGTCTTTCCGCGATGCCATCTGCAATTACTATCGGCGCTTTTATCGCCTCGAAATAGATCCTGAGCGTGAAGTAACAGTCTGCTGCGGCGCAACGGAAGGCATGATCGCAAGCCTGCTCGCGCTGCTCAATCCGGGCGATGAGGTCGTTCTATTTGAGCCGTTCTATGAGAACTATTGGCCCGATTCGCAGCTGAGCGGCGCCATCTGCCGTCACGTGAGTTTGCGGCCGCCTGACTGGACCTTCGACCCCGACGAGCTTCGCTCGGCATTTACGGAACAAACTCGAGCCGTCATCCTCAATTCACCAAACAATCCGACCGGGCGCGTTTTCTCCATCGCGGAGCTAACCTCGCTTGCGCGGCTTTGTGAAGAACACGATTGCCTGCTCCTTACCGACGAGATTTACGAGCACATCATCTTCGATGGCCAGCGCCACATTCCGCCGATCACCCTCAAACACATGCGCGACCATTGCGTTCTGGTGAACAGCCTTAGTAAAACCTACTCGGTTACAGGCTGGCGCGTAGGTTGGGTAATCGCGCCGCCGGAGCTGACGGCCTCCATTCGCAAAGTTCATGATTTCTTGACGGTGGGCGCCGCTGCCCCTCTTCAGCACGCCGGTGTTACAGCTCTGAACCTGCCCGCCACTTACTATTCAGAGCTGGCTCGCAGTTACGAGATCAAACGAGACTTACTGATCGGCATTCTCGAAAAAGCCGGATTGCGATGTTACACGCCCAAAGGCGCATACTACGTCATGTGCGATATCTCGCGCTTCGGCTTTGCCGATGACGTATCTTTCTGCCGATATCTGGTCGAAGACATCGGAGTTGCTGCTGTTCCAGGCTCCAGCTTTTTCTCCGATCCCGCGAACGGCTCCCATCTGATCCGCTTCTGCTTCGCGAAGAAGCCCGAGACGCTCGAAGCAGCGGCTGAGCGGCTCGCGCGGCTTCAGCCCTGAGCATGCGACAGTGCTTGCGGATTCGTCTTATCCAGGTATGTCTTTCCATCCCAGGCGGCCTGAAAGGTTAGTTTCTCGCTGAATCCCGATAACGCACACATCACCGAAATAGGCCACCCGACTTCGAAAGCCGCATGACTGTTGCGAGTCACCGCCGCCAGCGCACTTGCGAGCGCCGCTCGCTTTTTCATGAAATTGGAATCGGTCGTAGGATCGGCAGCCGTGGTCTGATCCACAGCCTGAAGCGCATCCTTCAGCAAGGGTGCGACTTTTGAAACCGCCTCCGCCCAAAATGTAACGTCGTACCAATCGCTATAAGATGCCGGCGAGTCGTGGGGGAACTGCTGCTTATCCATCTGTGCCCAGGCATTCGGGTCGTTCAAGATGCGCCAGCGCCTATCATCCGCGGGATCGGTCCGGTCTAGAAGCGATGACAATGTGTTCCGCCCAACCTGCTTTAGCTCCTCCAGCTTGCGCGGACTTCGGGCAGCGACATCGGAGAAAAACAGCCGCTGCGCCGCGTCGGCTTCAAAGATAGCCTGAGCCGCAATGCGTACGTGTCTCGGCGCGGCATTCGTGGCAATAAGTTTCTGCCATTCCTCCGGACTGATTACTCTGAGAGCGATCCCAACCAGGAGATCCTTATGTAAAGACTTAGCGTCAAGTTTACTTTTATAAAGAAGGAAGCTCTGCGTCACCTTGATAGTTGCGCCAAGTTTACCCGTCCCGTTCATCGCCGCATACGTCATAGTCGCCAGAGTCGCTTCGCTAATCGCCGCGCGCAAGCGGTTTGCGTCTGCGACATAGGGCGTCGAAGCGACCGAGATGCGGCTGGCCGTCTCTTTATCGCAGACAGTTATGCTACCGTCTTCGGGACTGTGCACGACGGTGCAAGCTTGAACAAAATCTGCGACCGACTCGTAGTTATAGATTCCCAGGAGATTAACTGTAATGGAGTGCTTCTGCTCTCTGGAATCTGTCACCACATTTCTGAGTTGCGTAGCATTCGACAATTTCGAGATCGGGGTCCAATCGCCACTCAGCGCTGCATCGATCGCCGCGTCTGTCTCGCTCTGATTGCCGGCCAGATCCACCCTATACACAACTGCGGATTCATGACGAAAGGCCGCAGAACAAGACAGGTTCAAAGAGATACTGAGACTCCGGTCGAGGCAGTCGTTCAACGTTTTTTGAATTGCCTTTGCGTCCTGATCTGATAGACCTGCCGCCTTGGGATTGATGCCGGGCGCGACAGCGCCAAAGAACTCCGAAATCAGGTCGGTACCATCTCCTGAAGCTCCCAGCCCGGCCGCGGCGGTGAAGCTTGCCGACAGCTCTGTCCCTCTCTTTTTGTAAACGCCGAGTTCCAGCTCTCTTTCGTTCTTGCGATAGGAGCGCACTATGTAATCGCCGGTCACCTCGATTGCGCCGGACACTTTGGCCTCCAATTGAGGCTGAACGGTGATTGCGTAGTTGAAAGGAAGTTTCGCGGAGGCCAGGCTCAGCTTGTTCGCGGCGAACGGAAAAGAATAAGACCCGGTCAGCTTGATCTTTCCTGAAATATCGCTCTGCTGGGCGGTTCCCGGCTTTTGATTCCGGATCTCGCGCGCCGAATTGACGGCGGCGAAGTTTGACAGGGTTTTCCCGACCGCGTCTTTCAAAGTGGGAATCGCGCCGGTTGTTCCGTCAAACAAGGTATGGGAGGTGAACGTTGCGGCCCGCGAGGCTTCAATCCCAACGCCGAATCCTGACGCTCCTTCCAGCTTCACGCTTTGATTCAGACCAATATCAAACGTGGTGTCGACCTCGAAGCCGACCCAATACTGGCCTTTACCAATCGGGATCGATGGAACGCAGGGATCCTCTCCAAACAGAAAACCATCCGATTGTCGAAGCACCGACAGCGCCGCGTTCCCTTCAGCCTTGATGGTGAGCTTACGATTGCGGCCGGCTGGAATCGAAGGAGATTTGAATTTCGCTCCGAGCGCCGTGGACGTCAATTTCGATTGGTCGAGCGGTTTTGAGAACTCTGAAACAATCTCCGCGGCCCCTGAGTGCAGGCTCTGCAACTCTGATTGCCCTAGCTGAGTGTCGTCATCAAGTTGAATCTCCGTATGGACACTTGTCGTATCCGTGATATCGATGTCAATCATGGAAGGTTATCGTCGTGAAGCATACCATGAGCCTGTTCTAAGGGGCTGAGCGCTTCTGCTGTTAAGCTACAAAGCGTGCGGAGCGCGGCGGTTTTCGTGTTTGTCGTCGCGTTTCTCTCCTCCGCATGTAACCGAAGTGAAAATCAGGCTGAAGCGGCAACAGGGGGGAATGCGAAAGTCGGACGTCACCTGATCTATTCCTATGGCTGCGGCTCTTGCCACGCGATTCCCGGAGTGGCTGAGGCGAAGGGGACTCTCGGGCCACCGCTTCAGGGCTTCGCCTACCGAACGTACATTGCGGGCTCCTTACAGAACACACCCGAAAACCTGTTCCGCTGGATTACAAAGCCGCAGGAAGTGGTTGCCGGAAGCGCGATGCCCGACCTTGGGGTCAGTGACCGACAGGCTCGCGATATCGCTGCGTATCTCTACACGCTGCAATGATCAGGCCGGCGCGCGTGCCCAAACTCACTATCAAAACGACCCTCTTTATACTGGCGGCGTGCCTCGCTGTGGAAGGACTTGGCGGACTCTTCTTCATGGCATCCGGGCTGTATAACATTGCCGCCGATGAGCCTCACTTCACGTTGGCGCGTTGGATGCTGCAAGCCGGGAGAACACGTTCGATCCAGTTTCGCAGTAGAGGAATCAAGGTTCCGAATCTTCGTGATCCGTCCCTCGTCAGAAACGGATTCGTGCTGTATCGAAAGAATTGCCAGCCCTGCCATGGCGCACCCGGCGTAGCAGAGCAACAGATCGGACGAGGAATCAATCCCAAGCCTCCACCGCTTGAGATCGCCTCCAACCACTGGACGAATTCCCAATTGTTCTGGATTACCTCGCACGGTTTGAAGATGAGCGGAATGCCCGGATTCGGCTCGCATCTCAGCGAAACGGATCGCTGGGCCATCGTTGCCTTTCTTCGCCGGATCGTTTTGCTGTCGCCTGCGGATTACGAGCGATTTTCGAACGCAACGGACCTGGGTATTGGCGGTCAAAATTTCAGTTGGGTCTCGAACGAAGACTACGGCTTCGCGCAGCTCAAAGCGCAAGGAAATTCAGACCGCGGAAGAGATCTGCTGCATCAGTATGGTTGCATCACCTGCCATACGATTGCAGCTCTCAGCTCGGGCAACACTGGCCCGCCACTTACCGATTACGCCGAGCGGCAGTATATCGCTGGCTTGCTGGTCAACGTTCCAGCAAACACCGTCGCCTGGATCACCAATCCCAAGCGATTTAAAGCAGACACTGCCATGCCAAACCTCAACGTACAGCCAGCACAAGCGCTGGATATGGCAGCATACCTTTACACGTTGGGCAGTCCGAGGCGGCTCACGGTGCTTGAGCGCATCGTTGCGGGCCACCGCTCACGATCCGATTACTAACCTCCACATCTCTGCCCATAATAATGGCTTGAGGAAATCGTTGAAATGCCTGAAACACTCGGTGCCGAAGAACTCAACAAGCTAAATGAATACTGGCATGCGGCAAATTACCTGACGGTTGGACAGATCTATCTCAAAGACAACCCGCTGCTGGAGCGCCCGCTCGCAAAAGAGGACGTCAAGCCGCGTCTGCTCGGGCATTGGGGCACCACGGCCGGCTTGAACTTCATCTACACGCATCTGAACCGGCTCATTCGCCGGAACGACCTGAACATGATGTACATTATTGGCCCGGGACATGGCGGACCGGGCATCGTCGCCCATACGTATTTGGAAGGCTCTTATACGGAGATCTATCCAAATGTCGAGCAGGATCGCGATGGGATCAAGCGGCTATTCCGGCAATTCTCGTGGCCTTACGGAATACCAAGTCATGTCGCCCCGGAGACGCCCGGGTCGATTCACGAAGGCGGTGAGCTTGGCTACTCGTTACTGCACGCCTATGGAGCAGCTTTCGACAATCCGGATTTACTTGTCGCGTGCATTGTAGGCGATGGCGAAGCGGAAACAGGCGCGCTGGCGACGAGCTGGCATTCCAACAAATTCCTGAATCCCGCGACAGATGGCGCGGTGTTGCCGATTCTGCACCTCAATGGTTACAAGATTGCGAATCCGACGGTGCTGGCGCGCATACCCGAAAACGAGTTGCGCGACCTATTCATCGGGTATGGATATGCTCCGCGATTTCTGGCGGGAGATGATCCGGCGCAGATGCATCAGGGCATGGCGGCGGCGCTGGAGGAAATGCTCGGAGAGATCCGCGCGATACAGAACCGGGCTCGCGATGAGAAACAGGTTGAGCGTCCGCAATGGCCCTTGCTGATTCTGGCCACTCCGAAGGGCTGGACGGGGCCGAGAGAAGTCGACGGTAAACCTGTCGAGGGCACTTGGCGCTCTCACCAGGTTCCAGTTGCGGATGTGCGTCAGAAGCCGGAGCATCTGAGGATTCTCGAAGAGTGGCTGCGCCGCTACGAGCCGCAGAAGCTTTTTGGTGAAGACGGAAGACTGCGAACAGATCTGGCTGCGCTTGCGCCAACAGGAGAAAAGCGCATGGGCATGAACCCTCATGCGAATGGCGGAACACTGATGAAGCCGCTTGTGCTGCCGGATTTCAGGCACTACGCCGTAAAGCTGACCAAACCAGGATCGATAGAGGCGGAAGCG
>JAFASD010000132.1 GCA_019244945.1 Acidobacteriaceae bacterium
CGCGATTCCATGTGATCGACTCCCGCAGCCAGCGTGAAGAAACGTTCCAGAGGATTGGTGATGGACACTTCGATGTCTTCGGGCGGCATTCCCGAATAGAACGTCGCAACCACCACCTCGGGCAGATTGATCGGCGGAAACAGGTCCACCGGCATGCGCACCAAACTCGTCATGCCGATGACACAAATCACCAGGCAGATGACCACGATGAAATACGGATTACGAATCGAGAACCGAGACATATAAAAACGCGAACCGTGGCATTTGAAAACAGACTGGCGAAGCTAACTCCTGCTCTGGTAAGTCGGCGGCGGGGTCGCTTGGGGGCGAACTGGCTCGCCCGTTTTCAGACCCGCGCGATCGCTCACCACGACGCGATCGCCCTCCTGCAATCCCGAAAGAATTTCCGCCTCGTTCGCGGTCTCAACGCCGAGTTCCACCTGTCGCGCCTGAATCTGATTGTTGGAATCCACAATCAGGACGCTTGCGTGTTCGCCTTCGCGGTCGACCGCCTGTATCGGAACCGTCAGTGCATCTGTCGCTTTGTTCATCGTGAGAGTCGCTTCTGCGTAGACGCCGGGGATTAGGGCGCCCTTCGGGTTGGGCACGTCCACCTCGGTGTGCATCGTCCGCGTTGCATCATGCACGTCCGCTGAAAACCGGGCGACTTTGCCGGGGAACGTGTCGTTTAGAGCCGGCACACGAACGTTCACGGGATCACCCACTTTGACATAACCAACGTATGTCTCGGGAATCGGAATCACCAACCGGTAAAGGTCTTCTTCCGATAGCTTCACCAGAGGCATCGCTTGCTGGGAGTTTGTGCCGGCTTGCAGTAACGTTCCAAGGTTGGCGTAGCGTTGAGTGACTACCCCAGCGAATGGGGCGGTAATGCGGGAGTAAGAGTAAATGGCCTGATCGCGAGTGAGCTTCGCCTGGGAGGCGGCAAGATTACTTCGCGCCGCTTCCAGGTTCGATTTGCCAGCCTCAACCTGCGCTTCGGCAGCCAGATCTCGTCCTTGAAGATCGTCTACTTCTTGTTGCGCTACCAAACCGGGCTTGCTCTGCGCCACTCCGCTCAGCCGCTCATACTCGAGGTGCACAACTTTGTGCTGCGCTTCCACCCGGCTTAACTGGTTTTGCGCGTTTGTAACCTGGTCCGCCATGCTCTTGATCGCCGCTTGGTCCTGCTGGAGCTGCGCTTCTAACTCTGGTATTTCGAGGACCGCCAGCAACTGTCCTTTGGAAACATGGCTTCCGTAATCGACCAGCAGCTTGCTGACGTATCCTGCTTCTTTCGCATAAACATCGATTTCCTGAAAGGGAACCAGCTCCGAGGAGACGGTAAGCTGCCTCTGCAAAGAATGGCGGGTTACAGTATTGACTCCCACAGTAATCGGAGTTTGAGTTTGAGTTGTCGCTGCTTGGGCAGTTCCCTTATCCGCATGCGTGCAGGAGCCGAGCAAAACTACCGATACCGTAGCTATAGCAAGCCCCGAGAGCGAAAGGGTACAAGCCACTTTGGAGGGTTTCAACGTTACTTAGACGGAATGCGGGAATAATTAGCTTCAGCCAGGGCCCACACCGAAACCCAAATATACCTATTTAGGGTGCACGCTGACTATACCCTGGTTTAAGTAGCGCGCACGAGATCAGCCGAATATGGCAACCGACGACTAGCGCCCGGGCCGGTTGCCGTCTCAATGTTGCTTCCATTTGCGCCGATACACAGATATTGAGGCCCAGTATACGTGTGTTCGAGCCGGCACAACAGCTTACCGGGGTCTGAGATCTTGCAAATCAGCCTGTCCGTCAAATTAACGTGCATGGTCGTTTGGGCAGCGTTGGTTTCGACTCCCGCAGGAGCATCCCTTGATCCGGAAAAGGCAATTACACAGTACACGCAAGACGTTTGGAACACGGATGCCGGCCTGCCCCAGAACTCCGTTTTATCCATCGCACAAACGGCCGACGGGTACCTCTGGTTAGCGACCGAAGACGGCTTGGCGCGCTTCGATGGCGTGCGCTTCGCTGTGTTTGACAGAGAAAACACTCCCCAACTGCAGAGCAATGACATTCGAGCGCTGCTTGCGGATCGCGAGAACAACCTTTGGATTGGAACCAACGGAGGAGGATTGACGCTCTTCCAAGATGGAAAATTCACGACGTTCACAACTCGCGATGGACTTTCGAACGATGCGATTCTCTCGCTATACGAGGATGGCGACAGAGCTATTTGGGTTGGAACCGACGGTGGCGGACTCAGCCGCTTTTACAAAGGCCGTTTTACACACTACAGCCAGAAAGACGGTCTGCCGGATAACGTCGTTTTCGCTATCTCGGGAGATTCCCAGGGCACGCTTTGGGTTGCCACGCATGCGGGCCTGGCCGCGTGGAAAGACGGGCGATTTGCCACGTACACAACCCGCGACGGTTTGTCGAACGTAGATATTCGATGCGCTCATGTAGACCGAAAGGGCGAGTTGTGGGTAGGCACGAACGGAGGCGGACTGAGTCGCCTAACCAATGGCAGATTCGTGAACTACAGCGTGCGCGATGGACTCTCGAGCAACACCATTTGGTCTATCTCCGAAGATTCGGCCGGAACGCTTTGGATTGGAACCGGAGAAGGCGGATTAGATCGTTTGCGCGACGGGCAATTCAGCCCATACACCGCAAAACAAGGGCTCCCCTCCGATCAAATCTGGACCACTTTCGAAGACCGGGAAGGCACGCTGTGGATCGGCACGAAAGGCGGTGGTCTGGCCCGGTTGAAAGATGGCGCATTTACTACGCTGACCACCAAGGAGGGCTTGTCGGGCGACGTCGTCCTGCCAATCTATGAAGATCGAAACGGCGCGATTTGGGTGGGTACCCGCGGAGGCGGATTGAACCGTTTACAAGAGGGGAAGGTCACCGTATACACAACCAAAGATGGACTGGCCGACGACACGATATTTTCGATCACCGAAGATCGCCAGGGAAGTCTTTGGATCGCCACCCGCAAAGGATTCACCCGATTCAAAGATGGGAAGTTCACTACGCTCGCCGAAAAGAACGGACTGCCGAACAACATCGTACTCGCCACTTATACGGACCACAACGGCGATGTATGGGCCGGTACTCGCGGCGGCCTGAGCCGCTTCGATGGCCATGGATTTACGACTTACACAACCAAAGACGGCCTTTCGAATGACAACGTCCTCTCCATATATGAAGATATCCGACACGTTCTGTGGATCGGCACCGGTGGCGGCGGGCTGAATCGTTTCCAAAATGGACGCTTCGATTCCCATACGACTAAGAATGGCCTTTCAAACGATGTCGTCTGGTCCATCCACGGAGACCCCGACGGAACGCTCTGGCTAGGGACCAACGGAGGAGGATTAAACCGCTTCAAAGACGGTAAGTTCACGGCCTATACGACGCGCAATGGTCTCTTTGACGATTCCATTTTCCAGATTCTTCCCGACAGCCGCGGTTATCTTTGGATGAGTTCAAACCGAGGCGTTTTTCGCGTTTCGCGAGAAGATTTGAGCTCGTTTGCCGAACGCCGGATCAGATCCATCAAATCGTATGGATATGGCACGGCAGACGGCATGAAAACCAAAGAATGCAACGGTGGCTTCCAACCAGCCGGCTGGAAGACCAGCGATGGACGACTCTTATTTCCCACCATGAAGGGATTGAGCATGGTCGCTCCTGCACGGCTCGAAATCGATCGCCATCCTCCCCCAGTGGTCATTGAACGGGTGGTGATTGATGGCGTAAGTTTCGCGCCGGATAAACCGGTTCGGCTTCCACCCGGCAAAGGGCAGTTGGAATTCGAATTCACCGCATTGAGCCTGCTCTCTTCGGAAAAAATCCGCTTCAAGTACATGCTGCAAGGATTTGAGAAGGATTGGGTAGAGGCGGGTACCCGGCGTGCCGCCTATTACACGAATATCCCACCAGGCGAGTATCGATTCCGAGTCATTGCCTGCAATAAAGACGGAGTGTGGAATACAGCGGGCGCATTTGTGCCGCTCACTTTGCGCCCCCACTTTTATCAGACCTTCGCGTTTGCGACCTTCTGTTTTTTGATTGCCGCGGGTCTTTTTTTGGGCGCTTACCGTCTGCGAATAAAGCGATTACGAAGCAACGAAACGAAGCTGGTCCTGTTGGTCGATGAACGCACTCGGGCTCTGGCCCATCAGGCGCGTGCTTTACAGGAAAGCGAAAAACGTTTTCGGCAGCTTGCGGAAAACATCCATGAAGTTTTCTGGATGATCGACCCAAGAAGCGATAAGTTTCTCTACGTCAG
>JAFASD010000200.1 GCA_019244945.1 Acidobacteriaceae bacterium
CAAGCTGATTACGCAACAGTTGGGCGCCGAAGTCGTGTATACGCGCTCCGACGATACCTTTATCCCGCTCGAAGAACGCACGAAAATCGCAAACAACGAGCGCGCGGATCTCTTCATCTCCATTCATGCGAATTCGTCACCCGAGCCGAGCGCAACCGGGGTTGAGACGTACTATTTCAACCTGACTTCCGATAAAAGCGGCCTGGATCTCGCCACGCGTGAAAACGCGACCTCGGCTAGCTCGATCTCCGATCTCAGCGATCTCTTGCACAAAGCCGTTCTCCAGGCGAAGCTCGAAGAATCCCGTGAGTTCGCGCAAAGAGTGCAGACGTCGCTTTGGGCTGGCTCGGTCAAGATGAATAATCGCTCGCGAGATCGGGGCGTGCGACAAGCGCCCTTCGTCGTTCTAATCGGCGCAACGATGCCTTCGATTCTCGCCGAAATCGGCTTCGTCTCAAATCCGCACGATGAGAAATTGATGAGAAGGGGCGACCAGCGCCAGAAAATTGCCGAAGCGCTCTTCAAGGGCGTCTCGCAATATGCGAACTCATTGAGCCATGTTCAAATGGCCCGGGCTAGCTCGCAATAGGCACTCTCATTTTTCTGTTCGGGCCTTGGCGCTCTCCCTGCAAATCCCTCGCTTGCTCCTACGTATAAAATCGACCAAGTGGCGCGTGTGTTCGGACACCAGCTCCGCCTCAATCCGTGCCAGCGCTTCTTCCTGCTTCAGACCGCTTCGATAGAGAAGTGTATACGCGTTTTTTAGCACGCCGATTTCCTCACGCGAGAAGCCGGCCCGCTTCAGCCCGACTAAATTCAAACCCTTCACCGCCACATTGAAATCAGAGTAGAGGAAGTAAGGAGGAAGGTCGCTATTGACCCGCGTATTGCCGCCCACCATCGCCAGCCTTCCAATCTTTGAATACTGGTGAACAACCACGCCCCCTGAAATGAAGGCCTGATCTTCTATTTCGGCGTACCCTGCAATTAAGGCGCAACTTGCCACCACGATGTTGCTGCCCAGATTGCAATTATGCGCGATGTGACCGGAAGTCATGATGTAGTTATCGTTCCCGATGCGAGTCTCTGATTCCGGCTCAGTTCCGCGCGAAATTGTATAGTGCTCGCGAATTTTATTTCGGTCTCCGATCTTCAGATAACTTCGAGCGCCGGAAAACGATTTATCCAGCGGATCGGTCCCCAACACAGTGCCCGCGGAAATCTCGTTGTTGTCTCCGAGAGTGGTCCAGCGCTTGACGTAAACATAAGGCTCCAACAGACAATTCGACCCAATCACCACATCTGATTCGATAACGCAAAATTCACCGATGTGCGTTCCCGCGCCGACTCTTGCCTCGGGATGAACGCGAGCAGTGACCGCAACATGAGCGGATGGATCGACGGGCATAAATGCTAAGTATGAGGGATGCCCGCTCTCACCGTTGCTGAAATCGCCGACCTTTGCGGCGCTCAAGTTGAGGGACACCGTGAGCACCTCATCACTGGCGCGGACACGCTCGAAAATGCGACGCCAAAGGACCTTTCTTTCATCGCAAATGCGAAGGCCATGCAGGCTGCGTCTGCTTCGCATGCCGGTTGTTTGCTGGTTACTTCAGCATTCGATCAAAAGGGCACATGGTCGCTCGTGCGGGTTGAGAATCCGCGATCGGCTTTTGCCACGGCTCTTGCCGCGCTCTATCGCAAGCCGAAACCGGCAGCCTCCATTCATCCGACCGCCATCATTGCCCCAAGTGCAAGCATCGCGAGCGACTGCTTTGTCGGCGCATATGTGACCGTCGGTGAGCGGGCGAAAATCGGCGCCAGCTGTTCTATCGGGAACGGGTGCGTTATTGGCGATGACGTTATCGTCGCCGAAGGCACAACCTTGTATGCAAATGTCACTCTATATGACGGTGTGCGTGTTGGCGCGCGCGTCATTCTGCATTCCGGTTGCGTTCTTGGCGCGGATGGCTTTGGCTTTACGCTCATCCACGATCGCTATGAAAAATTTCCGCAGGTGGGAGCTGTCGAAATTGGCGACGACGTAGAAATCGGAGCGAACTCCTGCGTTGACCGCGCGGCGCTGGGCCTAACCCGTATAGGCGACGGCACAAAGATCGATAATTTGGTCCATGTTGGCCACAATTGCGTCCTCGGACGGCACGTTGCCGTCGCAGCGCAAACTGGGTTCTCGGGAAGCGTAGTGGTGGGCGACTATGCCGTTATTGGTGGACAAGCGGGCATCGGCGAGAAGGTGCGAATTGAAGCGCGGGCTATCGTCGGCGGAAAGAGCGGTATCCTGCCCTCGCACAAAATTCCAGCGGGGGAGCCGGTATGGGGCATACCAGCCCGTCCCTTGCGGCAGCATCTAAAAGGCTTGGCTCATGTAGCAAAACTTACAGAAATGCGGGATGAGATCCGATCTCTTCGCGAGAAAGTTGCGATATTAGAAGAGTCCCAACGGAAGGCGCGCCCCGAAGCTTAACAGGTATCTCGTGGTGAGGCGCTTTGCGGCGTACATTCGCGCTCCAGAATTCGGTTTGCCTCGACCACCATACTTTGAATGCGTTGAAGGTGACGGCAGACCTTCTCATCGCTGGACGTGAGCTCCAGATAGTATGCCAGCGATTCAATCACGCCCAAAGGCTGCCGGAGTTCGTGTATTAACTGATCAAGGTTCACCAAAACCGGATCAGAGCGGGAAGCACCGCCTAAATCGCCGCGCGAAAGAGAAACGTCTTGCCGCGGAATCTTGAGATCTGTATTGACTTGGGTCATGGGAAGTAAACAGTGCCGCGCGGGGTGCGCACCAATCTGTCCGACCGGTCTGATTGTGCGCTTCTTCCAAGCCGGAGTCAATAGACTCGAGCATTAAAACTGAGAGTACTTTCGTGTTCCAGTAACTCGGAGAACTCATAGTACTTCGTGTGTTATTCTCGGGACGTAACTCACTTCGGGGGCCTGTGGCGCAGTTGGGAGCGCGCTTCCATGGCATGGAAGAGGTCGAGAGTTCGAATCTCTCCAGGTCCACCAACCCACAAGTGACTCTTTTCGCCGCGCAGGCGTGTCCGGCACAAAAGTTCAATAACTAAATCCTGCGCAGCCGCACATTCCTCACGACGTGATCTTCGCCTTTCTGCAGAATCAAATGCGCGCGTTCGCGCGTAGGACCAATATTTTCCCGCAGGTTCACTAAATTAATCTCGTTCCAAATGCGGCGGGCCGTTTGGCTTGCTTCGTCCTCGCTCAATAAGGCGTAACGGTGGAAGTACGAGGATTCATCACGAAACACCGTCTCGCGGAGCCGCAAGAATCGGTCGACGTACCAACGCTCTATGGTGAGTTCGTCGGCATCGAGGTAAATGGAAAAATCGAAGAAGTCCGAGACGAAGACTCTCGAGGAATCCCGATTCCCATCCGGGGATTGGAGCACATTCAAGCCCTCCAGAATCAAAATGTCGGGTTGCGTGATGTGCTGTTCTGCGTGAGGCACAATGTCGTAATGCAGATGAGAATAAACCGGCGCCGAAACTCCCCGAACACCGGCTTTTGTATCCGCCAAGAAGTGCAGAAGACGCCGCTGATCGTAGCTCTCCGGAAAGCCCTTCCGGTTCATCAGGCCGCGTTCTTCCAACACCCGGTTCGGGTGCAAAAAACCATCGGTCGTCACCAGGTCGACGCGAGGGTGATCCGGCCATCGAGCTAAGGAGGCCCGAAGCACGCGAGAAAACGTGCTCTTACCGACTGCCACGCTGCCCGCAATCCCAATAATGTAAGGAACCCTCTTCGCTGATGGC
>JAFASD010000319.1 GCA_019244945.1 Acidobacteriaceae bacterium
ACAGGATGACCTGTCAGCAATGGGACAAGAGAAGCGCGAAGCTACTTCTTAGTTTCCGTGGTGGTTGAGGCGGGTGTTTCCACTTTTTCGGGCTCCTCTGCAGCAGCGTTTTTCATGCTGTCGCGGAAGGAGCGGATGCCCTTACCCAGGCCTTGGCCAAGCTCCGGTAATTTCTTGGGGCCAAAGATAAAGAGCGCGACCACCAAAATGATGAGCAGATGACTCGGCTGCAAAAGTCCTTCGATCATGAGGATTCTCCACGCGGACACAGCAGGACGTGATCCGCTACCCTTCATGCTAACACTATTCTGTGGTGATCGCGGAATGAAAGTTAGGCAGAGGTGCGGGTGAATGGAAAGCGACGACTCGGGGAGTGCAAGGCAGAGATGCGACTCGTGAAGACTGCGGTTGACATCGCAAGGGAGGTCGGCTATAGTTCTGAAGTACTGAACTATCAATGAGTTGACGTCCTGACTCGACCTCCTGCAGGCGCCGCGACTTTAGAATTGAACGATGACATATGGCCGGTCTATCTGACGAGTATGTTGAAACGCCGGGAACCGTCGATAACAATGACTATCAAGCCTTCCTAGATGACTACAGCAGTCATTTCACGCCCAATCACCACGAGATACTGCACGGCAACGTTCTGAGCGTTTCCGATAAGGAAGTGATCGTCGATATAGGCCGCAAGATTGAAGGACTCGTCCCGGCATCGCAATTTCCTCAAATTGAAGGCAAGCCGGTTGTGAAAACAGGCGATGTGATCGAGGTGATGTTCGATCGCAGCGGCGAACAGGTAGAAGGTTACATTCTCCTGTCGTACGAGAAGGCACATCGGCTTCAGATTTGGGAAGATCTCGAAAAGGCCGCGAGCGACGGTGCGGCTGTAACGGGGCGCGTGGTCAGCAAGATAAAAGGCGGCTTGGCCGTAGACATCGGAATCGTTGCGTTCCTGCCGAGCTCGCAGGTGGAAATACGCCCCATACACAATTTGGACTCTTATCTCGGGCGTGAAATTGAAGTCAAAATTCTAAAACTAAATCGGCGGCGCGGGAATGCAGTGGTTTCGCGTCGGATGCTTTTAGAAGATCAACTGCAAGCCAGGAAATCCGAAGCGCTGGCAAATATACAGGAAGGCGCGGAAATCACAGGCACTGTAAAAAACCTGACCGATTACGGAGCGTTCGTGGATTTGGGGGGCATCGATGGTTTGCTGCATGTCAGTGACTTGAGCTATGGGAACGTGACTCATCCATCTGCGGTGGTGCAGGCGGGCGATCAGATCACGGTCAAAGTTCTGAAATTCGACCGCGAAAAGGAACGCATTTCGCTCGGGTTGAAACAGATGCATCCGGACCCTTGGGCGGACATCGAGAGCCACTACCGGCGTCAGAGCCGCGTGATCGGGCGGATTGTGAGTGTAACTGACTACGGCGCTTTTGTCGAACTCGAGCCTGGAGTGGAAGGGCTGATCCACATATCGGAGATGAGCTGGAGCCGGAGGATGAGGCATCCGGCGAAAGTGGTGAAGCCGGGCGACACGGTAGAAGCTGTGGTTCTCGATATAAAACAAAAGGAGCGGCGCATCTCGCTAGGGATAAAACAGCTCGAGCCCGATCCATGGACTACCGTTGCGGAACGATACAGCGTGGGCTCGGTGGTGGAAGGGCGAGTGCGTAAACTGACGGACTTCGGCGCATTTGTCGAAATTGAAGATGGCGTGGATGGTCTGGTTCACGTGTCGGACATGTCGTGGACGGCGCATGTGAAGCACCCCTCGGAAGTGGTCAAAAAAGGTCAGGTGGTGCAGGCCGTCATTCTGCATATCGATGCTTCGAACCGGCGGCTTTCTTTAGGCATGAAGCAGCTGCAGCCCGACGCTTGGGAAACTTTTTTCCGGAGCCATCAAGTGGGAGATGTTGTGAGAGGACGGGTGTGCCGCGCGGTGGAATTTGGCGTTTTCGTGGAGCTCTTGCCGGGTGTGGAGGGGCTCTGCCATGTGAGCGAGATCACGGGAGAATCGCGGAAACGGCATAAGGGGAAGCGTGGAGTAAAGGAAGAACCGGCGTTGCCCATCGGGCAGGAAACTGATTTCAAAATCATCAAAATGAGCGAGGGTCAAAAGCGAATCGGGTTAAGTGTCCGAGCGGTTACGGAGGATGATGAGCGCAACCGCCTGCACGATTACAAGCGCCAGGCCGCCGCGGCCAGTTCCAGTGTCGGGAACGTTATGAAGCAGCACAAATCAAGAGGACAGAACAAGGAATCGCAGGCATGACGAAGGCTGAGCTGATCGAGGAAGTGTCGAAAGTAGTGGAGATGACGCGGAAGGATTCGGAAACGATCGTCGAGACAATTTTCGACAGCATTGTGAACAGTCTCCACAAAGGGGAAAAGATCGAGATTCGCGGGTTTGGCAGTTTTCGAACGCGGCAGCGGCAGCCGCGGGTTGGGCGAAATCCCAAAACGGGTTCTCGCGTGGAAGTGCCGTCGAAACGGATTCCTTACTTCAAGCCGAGCAAGGAGCTGCGCGATTTAGTGAACCAGGGGACGCAAGCCGACCACTCGACCGGGGGTTCCGAGGCCGAAGGTCCGGTGATGTTCGCGGACCGGAACAATTTTGGATCGTAAGCGCGGCTCATGACTCACTTGTGGACGCCCTGGCGTTCCACGTACATGAAAGAAAAAAAGGACAAGACGCGGTGTCTGTTCTGCGATGCAGCAGCCGGTAGTGCGGATGAGGAAAATCTGGTGGTGCATCGCGGCGCCTGGAGCTTAGTGATGTTGAACCGCTATCCCTACACCAGCGGTCACGTGATGATAGCTCCGTACGAGCACGCGGCGAGGCTTAATCAAATTAGTGAAGCAACGGCAGAAGAACTCATGCGAACCAGCCGCCGCGCCGAGCAAATTCTGGAAGATGCATATCATCCGGACGGATTGAATTTGGGCATGAATCTAGGGCAAGCGGCGGGCGCGGGAATCGATCAACACATCCATCTGCATGTATTGCCGCGGTGGAATGGAGACGCCAATTTCATGACCAGCGTGGCCGATACGAGAGTGATACCGGAAGCGCTGGAAGATACCTTCAAGAAGCTGAAGAGTGGATTCGCAAAGCTCGCTCATCAATAGTGGGCTGAGATTCTGTTCCCGAATCGCTGGGTATCAACCGATAAGGCCCTTTAGGTACTTTTCATGTTTGATTGGCCCCTCGATCCGAGGGCGCGGCTCGCATTGTTGTGCCTAGCGACCGCGCTAGTGTTTTGGAACAACGATCTGCTGTTCTTCACGTTTGCGAGCCTTGCGGTTTGCACTCGACTCGCCGGATAACACACGGTGAGTTATCGTAACCGGTGTGAGACTTCGCGCTGGTACGCTCTTCATTACTCTCATTTGGCTTCTGCGGGCAGCGCCCATTCAACTTCATCCGAAGAACCCGCACTATTTTCTGTACCGCGGGCGTGCGGTCGCCCTGATCACGAGCGGCGAACATTACGGAGCGGTGATCAATGCGGATTTCAATTTCAAGCGCTATCTCGCAACGCTTCAATCCGATGGGTTCAACTACACGCGTTTGTTCGCTGGAAGCTATGTCGAGATGCCGGAGAAATCGTTCGGGATTCTTCGGAATGATTTGGCTCCTCAGCCGGGGCGATTCATAGCGCCATGGGCCAGAAGCGAATCGGCAGGATATTCAGGGGGAGGGAATAAATTCGATCTGGATCGCTGGAACCCGGAGTACTTCGAGCGTTTTCACGAGTTTCTGTCCGAGGCGGCGATGCGAGGCATCGTTGTCGAAGTGACGCTGTTTTCCTCGCAATACGGTCAAATGCAGTGGAACTTAAGCGCTCTGAACCCGGCGAATAACATTAGCAAGACTGACGCGATTGACTGGGAAAAACTGCACACGCTCGAAAACGGCAACATCCTCGGCTATCAGGAGCGATACGCGCGAAAGCTGGTCCGCGAAGCTAATGCATTCGAGAATGTGATTTTCGAAATCCAGAACGAGCCGTGGTCGGACAGGCCCGTGCTTGCGGATGTAATCAATCCATATCTCCCGTTGCCCGCACGGGATCAGTATCCGAATTCGATTGATGTAGCGGACCAACTCTCCATGAATTGGCAAGCGCGCGTAGCGGAATGGATCACGAGCGAAGAGGCTTCGCTGCCCAAACAGCACATGATCGCGCAGGATTACAGCAACTTCAGGTTGCCCGTGCGGCAGCTTGTAACGAATGTGAGTATCGTCAACTTTCACTACGCTTACCCGGAAGCCGTGCTGTTGAACTATGGCCTGAATAAGGCGATTGCTTACGACGAAACAGGATTTCTGGGGCGCGATGACGAGGCCTACCTGCGGCAAGCCTGGAACTTCATGCTCTCGGGTGGAAGCACGTTCGACAATCTGGATTACTCGTTCACACCGGGGCACGAGGATGGGACGGATACGCAACCGAATGGGCCGGGTGGCGGGAGTCCTGCCTTACGTCGCCAGCTTCGAGTGCTAAGTGAATTCCTGGGAAAGCTTCCTTTGGCGGAACTGTCTCCGGACCTGCGCAGTATGAGACATGCGTCGGGGGCGTACGCGCGTGTTCTCTCGAATCCGGGGCGCGAGTACGCGGTGTACTTGGACGGAAGTGGTCCGGTCGATTTGCAATTCGAGCTTCCAGCCGGCGAGTACTCGGGCGAGTGGGTGAACGTCACGACTGGAAGCATTCAAAAGCTGGGGAGGTTTCAGCACTCTGGAGGAGAAAGAGATTTGCGAACACCCGCGTTCCAGAGCGGGATTGCGCTGCACTTGCGGGCGGAAGCGCGGTGAAGTGGGCGTATTCTACGCCCGCACTGCAATGAGCGACTTGGGGAAGCCGAGGAGGCGCTCGGCGAGGATCTTCGAATCAGGAAAAAGCGTTTGCAGTTCGCGCGAATCGAGCAGATTGAGCTCGTCCAAGAAATGCTTCACGTAGAAGGCTCGCTGATCCTCGCTAGGTTGGACGAGTAGTTCCCAAATGGTGAGCCGACTGACGATTGGGCGTTGCCAGCCCTTCGGCAGATAGTGAATGAAGGGAAGCATGAGATGGTGTTCGACTGGGAAACGACGGTTAGGCGTCTGGACCCAATAGCGCTGGCCAACGCGCGCGATTTCCTGTGCGAATCTCTGCTGGCTTACGGCATCGCCAACGTGCTCGATGACCGAGTTGCTGAAAACGATGTCGAACGAGCCATCGCGAAAGGGCAGCATACGGCCATCGCCCGCGACCTGGTGTGCTCCATTGGAGCTCTTTTGTAGAGCGGCAGGAAGATTCAGGAACGTGAGGTTGGGCTGAACCTTGGCGAATTGCCAGATGAGCGGAGAGCCGCCCACATCGAGAACACGCGTGCGGCTGGAGATCTGAAAAGTTTGTTCGAACAGCCGCATTCGTTGGGAACGAAAATGGCGAAGGAGAGTTTCTAGCAGAGCGGAGTGGCGCACATTTAGCGAGAGGGATCTCTTCGAAGAATAAGCCAACACCATCGATACAATAAGGCGATGGCCGGGGAAAAAACGATCTCGCCCAATTTTGAAGCGAGTTTGGAAGAACTGGAGCGCATCGTCAAGGAACTGGAAAAGGGCGATTTACCGTTAGAGCAGAGTCTCACGCTGTTTGAGAGCGG
>JAFASD010000089.1 GCA_019244945.1 Acidobacteriaceae bacterium
CCTTCACGCATATACCGGGGCTGCGCGTGGTCTTTCCTTCGAACGCTCTCGACGCGTGTGGCCTTTTGCGCACGGCCATTCGCTCCGATGATCCGGTTTTGTTCTTGGAGCACAAAAAGCTATACCGGGAACCGTATAATCGCGCGCCACATCCAGGCCCTGATTTCACAATTCCGTTTGGCAAAGCCAAGACGGTGAAACTCGGACAGAATCTCACCATCATTACCTACGGCGCTTTGGTGCAGAAGTCTTTGCAAGCAGCTTTGCAAATCGAGCAGCGCCGGCGCGACGCGTCAGTCGAAGTGATCGATCTCAGAACGCTCAATCCGTATGACTGGGATGCGATTCGCGAATCGGTCAAGAAAACCAGCCGCGTGATCATCGCCCATGAAGATACTTTGTCCTGGGGCTATGGCGCGGAAATCGCAGCGCGCATCGCGAATGAGCTTTTCACTGACTTAGACGCGCCAGTTGGGCGGGTGGCTGCGCTCGACACCTGGGTCGCCTACAACCCCCAAATGGAAGAGGAGATTCTTCCGCAAGTAGACGACATCGTTCGCGAAGGCGAGCGAGTGCTGGCGTTCTAAGGCTTGCCTGAATCCTTAAGAGTTGCGGTTGCCGGGCTCGGCCGTATGGGAGCTGTTCATGCGCTGCACGTGCATGAGCTCGCTCGCGAAACCGGCCAGTGCGAACTCGTTGCGCTGGCAGATTTGGATCGGGATCGCGCCAGTCGCCTCGCAACTGAAATCGGGCGCGACATTCCTGTTTTCGCGTCCATCGAGGAACTGGCCCAAGCTCGCGTGTCAGATGCGACGGTGATCGTTACCCCAACGGAGAATCATCGCGAACATGCGGCTCTGATGATCCAAGCCGGGCAGCGAGTTTTGCTCGAAAAACCGCTGACCGGGACACTCGAAGAAGATCGATCCTTTGCGGCCGAGCTGGATCGAGATCATCCCAACGCTCTGATGCTGGCCTTCCAGCGGCGATTTGATGAGCCGCTTCAATATGCGAAACAGTTGATGGATAGTGGCGCGATCGGACGCGTGTTCAAGATCTATTCTGCGTTAGAAGATTCGAACCCTGCTCCGAACGGATACAAGAGCGGTGGAATTCTTCCCGACATGTCGGTTCACAATGTAGACGAGATTTTGTGGCTGACCGGCCGCACTCCGCATTCCGCGCTGGTCGTCGGCTCTCGCATTTACAGTCATCGGCTCACCACTTGCGCCGAAGATTTCGATGACGCCTTGCTCTATCTTTGGTTCGATCGCGAGATGGTTGCGCAAATTCAGGTGAGCCGGAATCACGTTTCCGGCTATCGGGTGGAGACCCTAATTTTCGGCGAGGAAGGCCAGATCCACGTCGGACACTTCGATCAAAAGCTTCTCGAAATCACGGTGGAAGCTTATGGCCGGCGCGGCCGAAGTGAACCGCTTGCGCATCGCACCTTTCCGATGCGGAATTACAGGCGTCCGCTTCCCGAATTTGTCGATCGTTTCGGAGCGGCGTATAAGGCAGAGCTTGCCGCCTTTGTGGAATGCTGCCGTAAGAATACACCGTTTCCCGTCACTCATCGCGATGGCCTGCGAGCGCAGGAGGTGATCTCGGCAGGAATGCAGGCCGTCATCCCACTGGATCAGGCAGCGCGCGTGGAGCGCGAGTGACGATCACGCGGCGCGGGCTGCTGGCCGCGAGCGGAGCTGCACTCCTCGCATCCTGTGGGCGCTCCGGGCAGAAGATCATCGGCGTGGTGCCTAAAGCGACATCGCATCTCTTTTTCTTATCCGTACACGCGGGAGTCGAGCAGGCCGCGCGAATTTCACTTGGAGGCGCTTTGGAACGGGCCTCAAAACGAAACCGATTACGCGCGACAGATCGAGATCGTGGATGCGATGATCACACGCCAAGTCGCCGGACTTGCCATCTCCGCAACGGACGAGGACGCGCTAGTCGCGCCGCTCGAGCGCGCGATTCGCGCGGGAATACCCGTGACTGTATTCGACTCAGCGGTGAACATCAAGGATTACGTCAGCTTCATCGCTACTGATAACTACGCAGCCGGTTGCACCGCGGCAAGAACACTTGCCGGTCTGATCGGGGCTCAAGGGAAAGTCGGAATGGTGATGCAGAAGCCGGGCGGCACATCCACGGTATTGCGCGAGCGCGGCTTTGATGACACGGTCGGGAAAGAATTCCACAATGTGCAGATCGTGGCGCGTCAGTACGGCATGGCTGATGCCGCACGGTCCCGCGCCGCGGCCGAAGATATTCTCACCGCGCACCCGGATCTCGCTGGGATTTTCGCTTCGAGCGAAGCGGCGTCTATCGGCAGCATTCAGGCGATTCGAAATCGCAACTTATCCGGCAGAGTAAAGCTAGTCACCTTCGATTTCAGCAAGCTGCATGTGGAAGCGCTACAAGACGGCACGACGAATGCCATGCTTGTTCAGAATCCGTTTCGCATCGGCTATGAGGCAGTAAAATCGCTGGCCGAGAAACTCAGCGGTAAAACACCCACCAGACGTTTGGAAATTCCTGCCCGCGTCATTGTCGAATCGGACCTCAACAATCCGGACGTGCGCGCGTTGTTGTTTCCGGAATGGTTAAAAGAGAAGTGATCAGACGGGCCGCTTTTCGCGCACACCCGTGAGGACCAGCGCTCCGAGAATAGCGGGGATGGTTACGATCCACACCACTTCGGTATAGAGCTGATGATCGGACAAAAAGCCTATAACCGGCGAGATCACCGTTTGCAGTATTCCGAACGCGCAGGTCAAGGCCGAAATAGCAAGCGCCGAGCGCGCCGCTCCAAAGATATCGATCGGTAACGCGTAGATATTCACGCTGCCCGCGAGAGCGAAGAAGAAACTGAGCGAGATGATTGCGGTCGCCGAAGCCGCGCTCGAAGCAAGTGGAAGAGCTAACGTAATCAAGAATCCTCCGGCGCTTACCCACACCGCTTTACGGCGCGCGGTCACTGGATCCATCGCATTTCTGATCCAGCGAAGAGACATCCAGCCCCCAAAGAATCCGCCGAGATTTGAGATGAGCGGCGGAATCCAGACATAACGCGCAGATTGCTGCAAGGTCAAATGATGAACCCGCGTCAGGTAAAGAGTGGTCCAGTTCGACCACAACGAATAACCGCCCATCCACAACACATTCGCGATGACCAGCAGGATCAGGGAGCGGTCGCGCAAAATGGAAAATTCTGTTTCATGTTTGGCGTTAGGCGCAAGCTCTTCGGCGGCGAGGGGCGGGGGAATGGCGCGGTTCACCACTAGCCAAACAGGAATCCAAAGCAATCCACACAGGCCTGTAATGACGAACGGCATCCGCCAGCCATGCGAAACAGCCATACCGACAAAGAGAGCAGCGATGGGAGCTCCCAGACTGAGTCCAATCTGATTGACCGCGGCGCCGAGGGCGCGTTCTTCGGGTTTAAGATAAATCGCGTTGAGCTTTCCAACGGCAGGCACTCCGGCCGATTCACCGATGCCCAGCGCGGTCCTGCAGAAAATCAGTCCTCCGAAACCTCGCACGAAACCGGTAGCGATACCAACCGCAGACCACCAGCTCACGGCAACCGAAATTCCCCGGTTCACGCCGACACGATCGAGAAACCAGCCTGCAATCAGCGAAGTAGCGGCATAGACGATGGAGAACGCGGAGATGAGGACGCCAAAATCGGATTGATTGAAATGCAGTTGCAACATGATCAATGGCGCGAGCGTATTCAGCAGAAGCCGATCCAGATAATTCAGCGTCGAGGAGATTACGAAAACGCCGAACGCAATCCAGCGCAGGAGATGAAAGCGCATACGAGACGTCAAGGTCTATGATCGGTTACGGGATATGCGCGATTCGAAGGAGAACGGAGAAATGGGAAGACGTGGCTTTCTACGGGCTGCGTCCTTGGCCGGAATGGCGGCATCGCAGGTCCGTGGCTCGAGTGCGGAATTGGGAAATCACGGCTGCATCACAGATGTGGGGGGTATTCGCGTCGGCCATTTCACCGACTCGCGCCGGCCCACTGGATGCACGGTTGTGATCTTCGACAAACCTGCAGTGGCCGGTGTTGATGTTCGCGGCTCGGCGCCAGGCACGCGTGAAACCGATCTTCTGAGGCCGGTCAATACCGTGCAGCAGGTGAACGCGATCCTTCTCACGGGTGGAAGCGCTTTTGGCCTCGATGCGGCGACCGGCGTGATGCGCTACCTGGAGGAGCACGGAATGGGTTTTCCAGTGGGAGTTGGTGTTGTTCCTATCGTTCCGGCCGCAGTGTTATTTGATCTGAGCATTGGCGATCCGAAGATCCGGCCGGATGCGCGATCCGGTTACGCCGCGTGTGAAGCGGCTTCGAGCTCGAACGTGAGGGAAGGAAGTTTCGGCGCCGGCGCCGGCGCGACCGTCGGAAAACTATTCGGCATGACTCATGCCATGAAAGGCGGAATCGGAACTGCAAGCATCAAGATCGGTGACTCGGGCCTCATGGTAGGAGCAATTGTTGCGGTGAATGCCATGGGAGATATTATTGACCGCATAGCCGGCACGATTCTCGCCGGCGCGCGCAGTCCCGATGGCCAAGGCTTTGTGAATAGCATGAATCAAATCATGCAGGGCAATCTCGGCGTCTCACCGATTGGCGAGAACTCGACCATCGGTCTGGTTGCGACGAACGCGTCCCTCAATAAAACCGAGATGACGAAGGTGGCGCAGATGGCGCACGACGGCTTAGCTCGGGCCATTAATCCTGTGCACACTGCGTTTGACGGCGATACGATTTTCGCCGCGGCCACCGGGGCGTCCTCACGAAAAGCTGACCACACTATGATCGGCGCAATCGCGGCCGAAGTAATGGCGCGGGCCGTGAACCGGGCAGTGATAACGACTGTTGGACTGCCGGGCTATCCCGCTTACCAGGATTTCGCGCACTAGCGGAAACCCTGATCGAGATCCGCACATCCTTTACTGTATGAACGCGCGCTTGTTCGCGTCGCTTGCGCTTGCCGCGATACCTGTGCTGGCGCAACAAACCAGTATCCGAACAACTGTGCCCCTGGTTGTCATTCCTGCGAGCGTGACAGATCAGAATGGACATCCGATTGATGGCCTGAGCGCGTCAGACTTTCTTGTGCTCGATGACGGCCAGCCGCGTGCCGTTCATGTTAATACCACCGAAGAAGCGCTTGCGCCTGTTTCATTAGTCGTGGCAATCCAATCGAGCGACATCTCTTCCGCAGCGCTGTCGAAAATTCGAAAAGTTGGCGCGGTGATCTCGCAAGCGGTTGCCGGAGAGAACGGCGAAGCTGCTGTGATCACCTTTGACAATCATGTGAACATAGTCCGAGATTTCACGAAGGATCCAGACGCGATTTCAGATGCCTTTCGCGATTTCAAACCTGCGGATAACAGCGGCGGGCGAATGCTCGATGCGGTCGAAAAAGCGCTCGAAATGCTGAGGAATCGCCCCGAATCTCGACGTGAGAACATTCTGATCATCGGCGAAATGAGAGATCGAAGCAGTGAGAGCAAACTCAGCGATGCCCTAATCGACACTCAGCGCGCCGGCGTGACGATTTACGGCCTCAGTTATTCCGCGTATTTGACGCCCTTTACAGCCAAGCCCGGAGACTATACGCCGCCGAACGAAGGAGATATGAATCTGTTGGCGATTTTCACGGAATCTGCCCGGCTGGCGAAAAAGAATACGCTCCAAGCCCTGACCACCGCGACGGGTGGCAGGCGCTTGGGATTTGAAACTCAAGGGAAGCTCGAAAACGATCTCATTGCGCTCGGTAACGAGATTCATAACCGTTACATTCTCACGTTTTCGCCGGATGAGGAACAGCGGCCGGCTTTTCGGAAGTTACAGGTGAAGATCAAGGATCGGCCTGACGTCATTGTGCGCGCGAGACCCGGTTACTGGGCCGGCGTTCCGGAGTCGCAGCGATAGCTACTGCCAACGAAAACTTCGCGCTTCGAAGCCGTCGCTTTGCACCTCGATGGTCTCTTCATGCTGTTTCGATCCGGTCACCCACATCAACCGGTGAGATCCAACGGGCAGGCGAAGCGTCGCCGGCGTTCGCCCGGAATCCTTCCCATCGACGAAGATCTCGGAACCACTGGGAAAGGATGTTATTACAACAACACCCATACTTCTGCCCAACGACATGTAGAGACTGTTGTCGTTAGGAACCGTAAAGATGCGGCGCGCGACATTGTAGCCGGTTAGCGTGGCGGTCAACGTATGACGCCCATTGGACAGCGAGAGAGTGCACGGAGAGTTGCAAGAAAGGTCTGGCTTGGAATCAATGACGACCTTTGCACCCGGAGGGTCGCTAAGTAATTCGACATCCGCCACGCCCTCACCGTTGGTGTTGTCGTTTGCGAGAGGTGGAGGATTGCTGGAGCGGCTGTTCGCGGCATTGTTCGCCGGATGTGAGACCGGCTTAGGCTGAAGCGTTGCGCTGGTGGACTTGCGTGTTTTCGTTTCGGCCTTCGTCGTACCAAGAGGCGGTGCAGCGACTGGACCCGAATTGGAATCGAGCACCTGCACGGGAACAGTTGGACCTGAGTTCCAGCGCACGATGAAAACGATCGCGCCGGCGATCAACACCAAGAAGGCCAGGATCACGCCCAGCTTCTTCCCGATTGACGACTTCGGCGGGGCTTCTTGTGTTTCGGTAAAGACCTCCCCTCGCCGGCGCCTGTTGCTCATCAACTCTTTCGTTTTTCGGTCGTCAACGGGCGCGTCTGCGCTTCCCAACTCCCGAACTGGCGCCATCATCGGACTACCGTTTGTGCCGCTTGGCGGGGCTGAAGAGTGAGCGATCAGAACCGGCGCCGTACCTCCGTTCATCGGCTCGGGCCCCTGAACCTTGGTATCGGCAGAGGTGGCGTCGAGCATGCTTTTATCCACAAGGGAAGCCAGCCGGCTCACCGGCTTCCAGGCAGGGCAATCTCCCAGCGCGATTGACAAAGCTCCCATTAAATCACCGCAAGATGCAAATCGCTGAGTGGGATCTTTCGCCAGCGCCCGGCCAAGCACCTTCCCCACGGTCTCGCTCAAAGTCGAATTGACTTCCTCGATGGGCTTCGCGTCTTGCTTACAGATCAAGTAAAACAAGGTGGGAAGAGTGTCGGCGGCGAACGGTTTTTCGCCGGAGAGAACTTCGTACACGACAACCGCAAGTGAGAACTGGTCCGAGCACCCGTTTACAGGAATGCCTTGAATCTGCTCCGGCGACATGTAATTCGGCGTGCCGATCATGGTGCCGCTATGTGTCATTTCCTGAGAGACGAACTTGGCTACGCCAAAATCGGCGATCTTCGCAAGCCGGGGAACTCCGGGCGCTGCTTCGGAGATGATGATGTTCGCCGGCTTGATATCGCGGTGAACAATGCCTTTGCGATGGGCATAATCGAGAGCTTCCGAAACCTGGCGGAAAAAATGGATCAAATCTACGCTGCCCGGTAATGAACCGCGTCGCATCATCTTTTCGAGAGAAGAGCCATGCACATACTCCATGAAGATGTATGCGAAATCTGCTTCCTCGTGGACGTCGTAGATGGTGACGATATTCGGGTGAGAGAGAATTCCGGCCGACTGCGCTTCCCGAAGCAGTCGATCGCGCACGCGCTGGCGCTCTTCGGGATTGGTTAAGTCGCTAAGGCGGATGGTTTTAATCGCAACCGTGCGCCCGATAGCGGGATCCAGGGCTTTATACACCACGCCCATTGCGCCGCGGCCCAGTTCCTCGACAATTTCATACCGGCCGACCTGGTTCACGTGTCTTCAGTATAGCCGCGAATACACCTGTAAACGGTTAGAAAGACACGCTCAGAACAGGTCGGCAAGACCGCCTGTTAGGATGTGTTTAAACCCGAATGATAGGCGCGGAGACACTGGAAGGGCTCACTTTCGATGATGTTACGTTGCAGCCCGCATACAGCCAAGTTACTCCTGCGGAAGCGGACACGACCACTCGGCTGACAGCCAAAATCGAGCTCAAAATTCCGATTGTAAGCGCGGCCATGGACACGGTCACCGAATCGCACATGGCCATCGCGTTGGCGCAGCAGGGCGGGATCGGGATTATTCATCGCAACATGCCGATCGAAAGGCAGGCCGAGGAAGTCGATCGCGTGAAACGTAGCGAGAGCGGAATGATTGTGGATCCGATCACGATCGAGCCGGAACGCAAGATTTCGGAAGCGCTACATGTGATGAGCCGCTACCGGATCTCAGGCATTCCGGTTACGAAAAACGGAAAGCTGGTGGGAATTCTGACCAACCGCGATCTTCGGTTCGAGACGCGGTACGACCTGCCTATTTCCGAGGTGATGACCAAAGACAATTTGATCACTGTGGCGGTCGGCACCACGCTTGAAGAAGCGCAAAAGATTTTGCATCAGCATCGCGTGGAGAAGCTGCTGGTGGTGGATAACGACTTCGCGCTCAAAGGCCTGATTACCGTTAAAGATATTCAGAAGAAATTGAAATACCCGAACGCGGCCAAGGATGCGCAAGGACGATTGCGAGTAGCGGCTGCGATTGGAGCAACCGGGGATTTTCTCGAGCGCGCTCAGGAATTGTTTCGCAAGAAGGTAGATGTGATTGCCATCGATTCCGCGCACGGGCACAGCCAACGTGTGATGGATGCAGTGAAGGCGATCAGGAGAACTCTTCCGGATCTTGAAGTGCTCGCGGGCAACGTCGCATCGTACGAGGGCGCGCGGGATTTGATTGCTCTTGGCGCAAACGGCATCAAAGTAGGAATCGGACCTGGATCCATCTGCACCACGCGCGTGGTGAGCGGCGCAGGAGTGCCTCAAATTACGGCCATCGCTGAATGTTCGAGGGCCACGAGAGAGGCGCGCGTGCCCCTAATCGCGGATGGCGGGGTGAAATATTCCGGCGACATTACCAAAGCGATTGCCGCGGGCGCCGACTCGGTGATGATCGGCAGTCTGCTCGCCGGAACGGACGAAAGCCCTGGCGAGACCATTTTGTATCAAGGACGCACGTTTAAGAGTTATCGCGGAATGGGATCTATGGGCGCGATGCCGCAAGGGGGCGCGGAGCGCTATTCGCAGACCGAAAGCGGCAAGCTGGTGCCGGAGGGAATAGAAGGACGGGTTCCCTACAAAGGTCCAGCGGCGGACATGACCTATCAGCTAGTCGGAGGCCTTCGCGCCGGCATGGGCTATACGGGTTGCCGGACGATCGGTGAGTTACAAGAAAGAGCCAAATTTCTGCGCGTCACGGTCGCCGGCTTGCGGGAGAGCCACGTTCACGACGTCATCATCACGAAAGAAGCGCCGAATTATCGAGTCGAGTAGGACCG
>JAFASD010000151.1 GCA_019244945.1 Acidobacteriaceae bacterium
CAGGAGCGACTGTAGGAGGAAATGTTCTAAAGGTGACCGCTTCTCTCACCCTCACATCGATCATTCCCGTTTGGCAATCGAATGGTAAAGCGATGGGAACCTTTGCTCCTTGGACGATTACCTTGACAGCGGCATCTTCCGATTGCATGGAAGGTTCACCCTCCAGTGGGCCACCCTCGGAAACCTGATCATGTCATCCAACACACGCTCCACCCGAGAGGGTGGCAGTGCGATTGTCGAATTCGTTCTGGCCGTTTCCCTCTTCTGGGTGCCACTATTTTTGGGCACCTTAGTCCTCGGATTCAATCTCATCCGAGCCATTCAAGTGACACAAGTGTGCCGCGACGCCGCGCACATGTATTCTTATGGCGTGGATTTCACCGAGACATCCTACCAAACGTTGCTAGCTAACCTTGCTGCGGGTCTAAGCTTAACCGTCAGCGGCGACTCCCCACCGTTCGGAGGTACCACCGGCTCAGCTGTCATCATCCTGTCGACGATCAGCTACGTGGATCAAACCGCATGCACAGCCGGTGGCTATAGCAACTCAGCTTGCTCAAATCTGAATTCGACTGTTTTCACACGCCAGATTGTCATTGGCAATTCGGCGCTTCATTCGAGCGCATTTGGTACCCCACTGGCATCGGATCTGGACAGCAGCGGTAACGTGAGCAGCGCCGGCTATCTCACCCACACCGGAGACAAAGCAAGCAATTTCTCTCCGCAGGTGCTGTCCCTTACCAGTTCCACCCAATTCGCCTATGTTGCTGAAATGTGGGTGCAATCGTCGAATATGAACTGGTGGTCGTTTCTCGGGACTCCGATCGTGAGCTCCCGAGCCATCTTCTGACACTTTCTAGCTCGAAAGTCGCAGAATCTGCGAAGCGATTTGCTGGAAGGCAGCAGCTAAACCACTGGCAGTGCAGTAAATAAATTCGCCGGTCTGTTGACTCGAGTTATAGTTCGAGGACCGGGGATCGTTCGCGATCCGCTCCAGAAAGTCAGTATTAATCTGCTGGTACTGCGTGCCGCCTAATCCGATCGCATAAATCACCGGGTTTAGCGTCGTATTGCTCCGGATGGTATTCGCCTGGTTATCCGCTGCATTCAGCGCAGCGTTCATGACAGAATTGGGCGTGTCGATCCGCGGCTTGTTAGCGTAATTCGGATCATTCGATGGGTAATAATCGAGGGCCCAGTGACCTGTCAGTGAGTTTCCGTAGTAATCCGTCGAGGGAAGATATGCCACGTCATACCGGATCTGCAGACTGTTGTAGGGATAACCTCCGTAGGGACTTGAGCCGGCAAAGGAACAGCTTCCGCTGGGTGCAGAAATTTCGCTGGCAGGAAACGGTACGCCGGTGCTGGACGTATAAGGGCTCGACCAAGTGATGGGCTCGGTCGCCATGCTGTACATCCCCCCCGTATACCCAGTGGCATCCTGCGCCCCATCAACATCCAAGATCACGCCTGAAAAGCTATCGGTCGAGCTACACCCCGTCGCACCGACAGTCTCGGATGTGGTTGTATTAAAAGCGTCGTAACGTGTATCCGATTTTGTTTTCAGCAATGAGCTTGGAATCGTAGCCGCAAACGAATCGGCATTACCGTCGGTAAACAGCACGATGACATTCAGGGCCAGCGGCTGATTGAGATTCTGCAGTTTCGTATAGGCCAAGTTAAGAGCTGAAGCCGTGCTCGTATACCCTGTGCAAACTGCCGTTCCTAACACCGAATTCAAGTTAGGATTACTCGATTTGAAACTTGTCGTCGGAGCAAAATCGACGTTCGCTGTCGCTTGGAACGTAATCAGGCCCAACGTGTCGCGGCCATCGACAAAATCGTTGACGAAATTTTGAGCCGACGCAATCATGGTGCTGCAAGCATTCGCCTGCTGCATTGAGTAGGACCGGTCAATCACCAGGATTACGTTCGTCACGCGGCGTGATGCGGTGCCTACCGCGCCCAGCGTGATGCTATTGAAATGCAGTAGCCGCATGAAATACAGCGGGACGGTCAGCGATGCCGAGACTGTAGCCGTCAGTGTGCTGTTCGTACTTGAGGCAATGTTAACGGTGGGCTCTCCACCGACAACCGTCGTTCCCATCATCCCCGACGGGAAGTTCGCCCAAAAGTAGCTTTGCCCAGTCGAATTCGCATTAGTATTTTGTGAGCCCAAGGTTTGGTTAACGTTCAATCCTCTCGCGGTCGCGAGCGCCGCTGCATCGACAGCCGTCGTGAGTTTCGTTCTCATCCAAAACACGATCGAGCCATCGATCGCCAATCCGATGATCGGAATCATCAACATGGCAGTCAAAAAAGTGAACAGAATCAGAGTTGCGCCGCGCTGGCGCATTTTGGAAGATCGAAACATAGTTTGCTACACGCTTATCGGCAAAGTCGAGCTTGCAAATAGGACCGAGACGCGGTAGGGCGTACGCATTTTGCCTGCTGTCACAAAATCACCCTACCCTCCATCTACGTAGGGTGAAAGCAATCACCATCATCCCGGGCAAGCCGAATTCGGCCGCGCTCGAAAATGTTCCAGAACCGGATCCAAGCGATGGCACGATCCTCGTTCGGGCGCTCGAACTCGGAATTTGCGGAACAGACTTCGAGCTGATCTCGGCAGATTATGGATGGGCGCCGCCGGGCAGCGATCATCTTGTGTTAGGCCATGAATCGTTGGGACGAGTCGAACAGGCGCCGCAGAATAGCGGCTTTAAGCCGGGCGACCTGGTGGTTGGAATCGTGCGCAGACCGGATCCTGTGCCCTGCATAGCGTGCGCGGTTGGGGAATTCGATATGTGCCGCAACGGCCAATATACCGAGCGCGGCATTAAAGAACGAAATGGGTTTGGATCGGAACATTGGCGCATCGAGCCCGAATACGCAGTGCGGCTTGATCCATCGCTCCGCGACGTCGGGGTTTTGATGGAACCAGCAAGCGTTCTGGCGAAAGCGTGGATCCACATCAGTTGCATTGGAGAGCGGGCGGAGTGGAAGCCCAATACTGTTCTGATCACGGGTGCTGGTCCGATCGGGCTGCTCGCGGCGCTCATGGGAGCGCAGCGTGGATTGGAAGTTCATGTCCTCGATCGCGTAACGGGCGGCCCGAAGCCGCAGCTTGTGCACGATCTCGGCGGCACTTATCACACCGGTCCGGTAAAGGACATCGGTTTCGCACCGGACATTGTCATTGAGTGCACTGGCGTGGCTTCTGTGATCGCGGAAACCATAGACCATCTCGGAAACGACGGAATTCTTTGCCTGGCCGGAGTGTCTTCACATAACCAGCAGGTTGATCTCGATTTGGGCACGATCAACCGCAGCATGGTTTTGGAGAATCGCGCCGTTTTTGGCAGCGTAAACGCCAACCGCAAGCATTGGGAGAAGGCCAAAGAAGCGCTTATGAAGGCGGACCGGCAATGGCTGCGGCGCTTGATCTCCCGCAAAGAGCCGCTCGACAAGTGGCAGGAAGCGTTGAAACGCCGGCCCGATGACATTAAAGTTGTTATCGAGCTGGATGGGCAATGACACAACTCATCGAAGACTATGCGCTGATCGGGAACAACGCCACGACAGCGCTCGTCGGCCGCAACGGGTCGATCGATTGGCTTGGTTTTCCGCGTTTCGATTCCGCCGCCTGCTTCGCGTCACTGCTGGGCACCGTCGAAGACGGCCACTGGAGTATCTCTCCCGTCGCCGAGAACCCGACAATTAAGCGCCGTTACCGCCAAGGCACACTAGTGCTCGAGACCGAATTCTCAACCGCGGAAGGCAGTGCGGTGCTCGTCGATTGCATGGATCGGCGCGGTGAGCACCAAGATGTCATCCGGCTTGTGCAAGGCAAGCGGGGCCGCGTAGCGATGCACATGGAGCTTGCCATTCGCTTTGAATACGGGACGGTGATTCCCTGGGTGAGCCGCATGGGTGACGGACGATTACGTGCCGTTGCCGGACCAGATCAGATCATCTTCGCGAGTCCGATTGAGCTGCGTGGGGAAGACCTCAAAACACGGGCTGATTTTACGATCGAAGAAGGCCAAACGGTTCCGTTCACGCTGACCTGGTCGCGATCGTTCAGTCCCATTCCTTCACCCATTCGCGCGGAAACCGTCATTGAAAACGTGACGCGCGCCTGGGAGAAATGGTCGAACAAGCACACTCCGAAAGGTCCGTATTGCGAAGCGGTTCTGCGGTCGATCATCACTCTGAAGGCGCTCACGCATCACCGCACAGGTGGCATTGTTGCGGCGGCAACCACTTCGCTGCCCGAGATGATTGGCGGTGTGAGGAATTGGGATTATCGCTTTTGCTGGCTGCGTGATTCGACATTCACACTGTATGCGCTGATGGAATCCGGTTTCACAGAGGAGGCAAAAGCGTGGCGCGATTGGCTGCTTACCGCTGTTGCGGGAAGTCCGAGCCAGATGCAAATCATGTATGGCGTCGCGGGAGAACGCCGACTGACGGAATTTGAATTACCG
>JAFASD010000204.1 GCA_019244945.1 Acidobacteriaceae bacterium
TGTCAATAGCAACATTTTTCGCGAATTTATGGCCGTAATTTTCCGTGAAAATTTCATTTATCGACTAACTAATTTCGTCGCACCCTAGATTTTTGCTGTCTCAGTGCAAAAGCTCGATTTTGCACTGAGTATGAGTATCGCTCTCCGCCATTTGATGGGACGATCCATTGACATACCGTGATCAATAGTCGCGCAGGCGGGCTTCCCGGGCTGGCCGCGAGACTTGAATCGCGACCCACGGCGAGAACCGTAACGACAGTGCCTAAAGCGAAGCTTCAGGACTTGTTTCTTGAGGGGCGTTACCGCGACCCTAGAGGTGATGCGCGCAGACGAAAAATTGAATGCATAGAGTTCGGGCATCTGTCCGCATTTTGAGATGGAGCGATCGCGGTGGGCGAGTGATCCGACTGTCTTTCGAACTCGCGCTCACACTACTCGAGTTGCAGGAATTCCCGTAAGTGGTTTAGATTCCCACCTACACGAAAAAAAATTGCAGTCCGTCAAATTCAGGGCGATCATCGATGCCGGCAGTTGATCAATCCTGTCCGCCGTCGGAAGCTAGTAGCAATGCATCTTGTTGACACAGCACAGCTGGTGGAGGTCAGCACGTCAGACCACCCGTTCTTCTCGGGTGAACATTGCCGTAAGCTGACTATCAAGCTTTTTGACCTTTGCGGCATCCCGATTATTACGCATACCCTTTATTTGGAGGTAGATGACCAGAGCCACGAGGTTCTGGAGCGGCTTGCTAAGAAGCACTTGCGGGCTATCTATGCCCCTGACCTGGCTCCGTGAAGATCTTATGACCCGCCATTTCCGCCAGCCACTAGTTGGTTATGCAATTCCGACCGGATGGGTAAAGAAATGTTCACGTGAGGTGTGGTCAAAAAGTCGTACACAGAAGTCTTAGGAAAGGCGACTACATGACTTTCTTTCACTTACAAGGCGCGCAAATTCGTCCATACCGAGAAGTGCTCCGGAGGAAACTCATCGCTTGGATTTTGATGCCACTTTACGAGCGCAAAAGACCACCCGAACAACAAACCAGCCTGTCGGAGCTATTGTACTTGCGCTCATTATGGAGAGCTTTCTAATGTGGCTGAATTGTTATCGCTTTCAGCCATATTTCAAAGCTACATTGATGGCGCATGCCGATGCTACGCGCGTCCAATGCTGCATCCCCCAAGGTGGCGAAATTGCCATCGGCCAGAGCCTCATCGCAACGAGTTCGCTCAACTATCTTGGTGAGCCGTGTGGAATAAGTAAGCGAACGATGTTGAGGACCTGCCCCTTACGAAGGATATCGATTGAAGCACACGGAAAGTGATAGCTTGAGCTTGATTCCCGCCCGCCAGATCCATACCCCGTACGCTTGCGTTTCCGTAGTACTTAGGTGTACTCGCGGGTGGAGCGCCGTTACAGCCAGGACAGCCGTGAATAAGATCATCGATAAGAAGACATTCTGGCGATTGCTTGGGATGCGCGCGATCGGCGCGGCGGTCGTCACCGCGCAGGGATCGAAGGGCCCTGCAGGATTTCTGGCCTTGTCGGCCACCCACGTTACGGCGAACCCACCCACTTTGCTGGTGTCGATCGGTCGAGAGACGTCTGCGCTTTCCGCGGTCAATGAAAGTGGCGGTTTTGCGGTCAATTACCTTCCGAAAGAGCGTGACGACCTTGCCAGATTGTTCGGAGGTCAAGGAAAAGAGAAGGGGTCAGATCGGTTTAAGCGCGGTGAATGGACGACTCTCGCAACTGGTGCGCCAGTTCTCCTTCAGGCCGTGGGAAGCATAGATTGCCGTGTCGAAGAGTCGATCGAGCGCCACGACGCAATAATTTTCCTGGGGCGGGTCGTCGATTGGATACAGAACAGCGAAAAGCTACCCCTAATAAGTTTCGCCGGACGCTACATCTGACCCCGGGGCGTCGATATTTTTCGACACTGAATAACAGGATGTGAAGCGGCAGCGGGCCGTAAGCTTTTTAGACGTCGACGCACCTTAGATCATATTACCCTCGGCGGACATCTCTGAGGTAGCGGTTTGCTATCCATAGCTCAAGGGCAGCAATGCTGCCTGTTCGCATACATGTCTATCCAGTCGCCGGTGAAGATTATCGATTTAATGAACTGACGAGCTGAATCGGGCAGAAGAAGCCGATCAGGAATTTGAACAACAAAAGCCTGAGCCAGCGCAGCAGCAGGCGGAAGTTGTAGCCGGCGGCGGCCAGGACGGCATTGATGGC
>JAFASD010000218.1 GCA_019244945.1 Acidobacteriaceae bacterium
ACTGGCCTATTTGCAAAAAGCCTCGCGACCTTGTTGCGAGCCGATCGCGGCTTCGATACGGCGAATATCGTGACAGCCGAAGTGAGCCTTCCCGGAGCACCGGGGCAGAACTACGAGAAAAATCAGCGGCGCGTTGCGTTTGATGAAGGCGTTCTTGCCAGGATCCGTGAACTGCCGGGCGTACAATCGGCTGCACTGTATAGCACGATGCCACTCGAAGGTGAGACTTGGATTGATGCCATATCGCTGCCCGACAAACATACGGAACACAATGCGCTCGCGAACGTGCGCTGGGTCAGCACCGGGTATTTCGAACTGATGCGCGAACGCTTGCTGGCGGGCCGGTTCTTCGAACTGCGCGATCAGGACGCCAAACACGCTGTTGTCTCCGAAACGGCCGCAAGAGCGATCTGGCCGGGCCAAGATGCATTAGGGCGTCAATTCAAACGGCACGACCTAACGTACACGGTCATTGGCATCGTGGCGGATTCCCGCACCAATTCACTCAAGTTGCCGCCCACCAACATGATTTATCTCCCTTACCACGACAATCCGCCCTATGCCGTGTACTTCATGGTGAAAAGCGCAGAGAATCCGAAGATGCTGATCGCTGCGGTGCGCCGGGCGATCTGGGATCAGGATTCTCAAGTAACCATCGCGCGCGTGAAAACGTTGGATGCGCAGGTGAACGACTCGTTATCCGCCGAGCGCTTCCAGACCTTCATCCTCATCGCCTTTGGTATCGCCGCGCTCTTGCTCGCCATGTTGGGTATCTATGGCGTTCTCAGCTACAGCGTCGCTGGACGGACGAAAGAAATCGGGGTACGGATGGCATTAGGCGCGACGCGTCAACGAATCTATTCGCTGACGCTTTCCGAAGCGGCGGCGCCCGTATTCATTGGCCTCGCCGCGGGTTGGTTCGGCGGCACGCTTGGAGGAAGGATCGTCCAAAAACTGCTCTATGGAGTGACGCCCATCGATTCGTCGGTGAGTGTCGTGGTTGCGATCGTGTTGATCGCTTGCGCGGCCGCTGCAGGCTTTTTACCTGCGCGTCGCGCGGCCTCCATCGACCCGATGCAGGCTTTGCGAAGCGAGTAGGGGTTGTGTGGGAGTCAGTCGAGCTGCAACTGGAAACCAGGTAGATCTTTCGACAGGCCTTTACGTAGTTTCAACTTAGTGCGCTGCAGAGCTAACTGCGAGAGAGGCTCTCTCATCCATAACAAAGGTTTTTATCACTTCCCGTTTATTCTGCATCGCCGCATCCTCTTCAGACCGGAAGTGGCTGGCGAGTGAAGCCTCGCGGTGCGCCTGGTCATTTTGATCGAGGTGCTTATAAGCCTGAGCCAAACGGAGGTGCGCGCTTGACCAGTGCGGCCGCAGCGAAATGGCATGCGTCAGCATTGGGATGCTTTCGTTCCATTTCGCTTCCGCTTGATCCAGTACGCCCATGTTGTAATACCCATCCGCCGATCCCCGATCTCTTGCAATTACGTTCCCGAGCAACTCACGCGCCAGAGCGTACCTCGCCGTATCATGCCACTCGAGAACGGCGGCAGCGGCTAATGAGGCTGCGGCGATATCGGATGAATGGAGGCTCAAGTAACGGAACAGCTCCTCGCATTCATCGGCTTGCGTCTTCAAGGCATCGCAGGAAATTCCCAAGAGCCTAGCGTGTGCTTCGGATGGAAACGAGAGGAGTAGACGCGAAAAAACGGCGGCCGCCTTCTCATACTGTGCATTACCGTAAAGCGCAATTCCAAGCCCAGCCTGTAGCCGTGGGCTTGCTGGATATTGTTCCGAGGCGTACTGGTAAATCTTGATCGCTCCATCGAATGACCAGTGCTTGAGTAATTCGAGACCAACTGCATTCAGATTAGGTTCACTTGGGTCCAGCTTTGCGGCATTCTGAAAGCAGACGAAAGCGCGATCCAGATGATCCTGACTTTCCTCGGCGTCGCCACACAGGGACTCGGCCTGGGGAGACCGCAATTTTGGAGGAATCCGTGCGAGAATCTTGGTTGCTTGAGCCGCATTTCCCGACTCAAACTCAGCAAGCGCCCAATTGTAAAGAATGTCTGGATTGTCGGGCTCACCCTGAGCTGCTGCGGCAAACGCCCGCGCGGCTTCTGGCTGCCGTCTTGCGGCCATAAGTGCCTGTCCGTAACTCGATTGGGTTTGGCTGTTCTTCGAGTTCAGAGAAATCGCATGCCGCAATGTTCCTATAGCTTGCTGGATGCGGTTCAGCTTAAGATATGCGACACCTAAATTCGCGGCCGCCTCGGCGGATGAAGGGTTCGCTCGACAGGCTCCTTCGAGTAGCGGAACAGCGCGTTGTAATTCACCGCGCTCCGCATACACTAACCCTAGCGTTTCAATGATTTCAAATTCATCAGGATGTCCCTTGGCCAAATCACGAAGTATGGGCTCCGCCGCTTCGGAGTTCCCCTTGTTGTAATCTTCTATCGCTCGTTCGAGCTGTATCCGATCGGCCTGTGCAAGCTGGCCAGCCTGAAGGCCGGCCAGCACTACGCAGCTTAGAAGTACAGTTTTAAAGCGAATTGGAAAAACCTCGAGTTAGGAGTGTAATTGCCAATAAACCGGGTACTGGTAATTTGCCCGCCGTTGCTGCCCAGGCCTCCATTCGGTTGACCTAAGCTGGGCGTGTTCGTCAGATTAAAGATGTCAGTGCGAAACTGCAGATATTTAGCTTCGGTGAAATTGAAATTCTTAAAGACCGATGAATCCAGCCGGAAGAAACCAGGTCCATAGAGCTGCTCCCGTGCCGCTCCCAAAAGACCGAGCGCTTGCGAATACGAAGTTATTACAGTTCCAACAGGAATGGCCGTTGCGGCTGGCGGATTTGCGAAGGCACATGGGTTGTACCAGTTAGTTGCATTTCGAACCGTAGCTGGGCAAGTGATACCAGGATTCGAAGAATTGGGTGTTCCTCCCCCCTGGTAAGGATTTCCCACCAGGTAAGGGAAGGCACTTCCCCCGTTTACCGTGGGGATATCCGCGCCGACCGTGAACGGCTGGCCAGTCTGTGCTTGAAAAGCTGGAGCAATCGACCAGCCACCAAAAATCGCATCCGCAATTCCTCCACGATTCAGGTAAGCACGTCCTTTTCCGAAAGGAACTTGGTATGTACCTGCGAGCGTAAACCGGTGTCGGACATCAAATGGCGAGCTCGTATAATCCGGAAGGAGGCCGATCAACTCTACCTGCCTATTGCCGCTATCGCCGGAACTTGGGAGAGGTTCCCTTGCGTCATCCAGGGAATGCGCATACGTATAAGTCGCAAGGAAGGTTAACCCGCGCGTAAATCTCTTACGAAGCGATGTTTGAAGTGAGTTATAGGTTCCAACAGCCTGATCCGCGATGTAGCCAATGCCACCAAGGTCAGGAAAGGGCTGATAAGGAATAGTATTTACTCCCGGGCCAAGTAGCGCGGCTGGGCCGTTCAGGAATTCGACTACGGGTTGGTGCCGCGAAACATTCCCGACGTAGCCTACCGTTGCCGTCATCGCGCCTGGCAGTTCCCTTTCAACTGTGAAGTTGTATTGTTCGGTGTAAAAGTTCTTCATTTTAGGATCGGCGCCGCGAATCTGTGGCGTAGCGCTAGCGCTCGCTGACGCAAATCCGTTTTCGAGCGTGATTCCGTTCGTCGGGCAATTTCCTGGGGCGCAGCCGGCGCTCCGAAAGCTCGACTCGATATCGTACGGGTAGTTGACAGCCAGGTTAGGATAGTTACCCAAATTCTCAGCACCTCCAAAAAAAAGACCAAAGCCGGCTCTTACAACAGTTTTCGGTGTGACCTGGTAAGCCAAACCAAATCGAGGCGCAAAGTTTGTCTTCTGCGCTTGAAGAAGCGACCGATTGGATGTGTACTGGAGTTGAATGTTATCCTTTGCCAGATCCTGAGTAAATGCCGCAGGCAATGCAACATTCTTCTGCGAATTGGGCATAAGGTACACACCCGTGCTGTATCCTGCGATCAAAGGGCTAGTGTAATAGAAAAGAGCGTCGTGATCATGTAATTCATATGGTGGCTCGAAATAATCGTAGCGCAGACCTAAGTTGAGCGTCAGGCGTGGTGTGACCTTCCAGTCGTCCTGTACGTAAGCACCGTCGTACCACTTTTGATTCTGGTTAGGCGAAATGCTCGAAAGATTTGCGCTATCCATGGAGTTCGTTAGAAAGTCGGCACCCCCAAAGCCGGTAAATGCTACACCGGGCTGTCCCGTATATTTTCCATCGTAGGTTAGAGCGCCGCGACCTGTATTTGGCTGCAGAGTGGAATAGCGGATTCGTTGAAAGCTCACACCTGCCTTTACCGTGTGATTACCTATAACTTTGGTCACATTATCTAGAATTTGAAACACATTCTCGTATTCGTTCGAAGGTAGAAACCAAGCTGAACCCAACGTGCTGAATCCGCTAATACCGATGGCCGGCAATCCTCCATTCAACGGTTGAAACGGGACCAGATTGATTCCCGTACTGGCGCCGAGATTCGTGTTGTAATTTTCCTGGAACTGATCGAAGTGACCCCAGTTATAGGCTGCGCGAAATTCGTTAATCAGGCTTGCGGAGAACTCGTGCGTGTAGCTGAATGCGCCGTTTTGGCCATAGTTTAAAGCGAAATCGGAGCCTCCGGCGCCAGAGCCTCCGCCATCCGCCGCACCGAGAGGCGGAGGTATATTTCTATTTTCGTTCGACCAACTGTAGCGGGCGAACATTTGATCTTTCGCGCTCAAATTGTAATCAACGCGAACATCGAACTGCTGTGTATCATCGGCGGTAACTGGCTGCGTAACGTAGTTGTTATAAAGAAGGCCGTTGTTGTTGTTCGGAAGTGGATATAAGTTGATTAGCCGCCGTGCAACGGGATCGATCTGATTGGCACAGAGCACGTTTGCCTGTCCGTTGCAAACCATCGGTACCGTACCTGCTGTTCCAGGTTCGAAAAGTTTGACAGGCTGAGCGTTGCCCGTGAGAGCCGTATTGAGCAGCTCAGAGAAATTACCCTGGCGCTCCAGAACTGTGGGAACAGTAAAATACTGCGCCGCAGTACCCTGACGGATTAAGTTCGCTTCGGTATCTACGAAAAAGAAAAGCTTGTTCTTTATAATAGGACCCCCAAACGTTCCGCCAAACTGATTCTCACGATATTCCGGGCTGCTGGCGGAGAATAGCTCCTTCGCATCCAGTTTGTCGTTACGGAAATATTCCCAGAGATCACCGTGGAAGCTGTTGGTACCGGATTTGATGCTGGCATTAACAACGGCGCCGGCGGAGTGGCCAAACTCTGCACTAAAATCGGCAGTTTGTACTCTGAACTCCTGGAGTGCATCCGGAGGGGGCCGGACCACATAACTTGCGCCGTTTAGGAAATCGATTGCGTTCGAGTTGTTGTCGACTCCATCCAGAATGAAGTTATTCTGGGTTGCACGCGTGCCGTTTGACACGAAATCCCCATTTCCTTGGCCCCGCGAGCCGTTAGAAGCCGCGACTCCTTGAGTCAATTGTGCAATGAACACCCAGTTCCGGCCATTTAGAGGTATGTCATTGATCTGTTGACCGGTGAAAACCTGGCCGGTGGATGCATCTTCAGTCTGCAGCAGCGGGGCTGATTCGGCAGTAACATTCACAATTTGCTGCTGGTTTCCCGGTTGTAGCGTAAGGTTTACACCCAAACGCTGGGCAACGTGCACTTGAAGGCCGCTTTGAGTCAGCGTTTGAAAGCCCGGCATCGACACTTGGATGGAGTATCGACCGATCTTGACGGGTTCAAACGTATAGACGCCGCCTTGATCCGTATTGGCCTCAAGTTGTAGATTTGTATCATCGTTGGTAAGCGTTATCTTCGCGTTCGGGATGACGCCACCCGACGCATCCTTCACGGTTCCGGTAATTGCTCCCTGATCCAACTGCGCCCACGCTGTAGAACCAGCAGTAAAATATAGACAGACAAGGACAAAACAACCGAGTCTTGCGAGCCGTTGGATAGATTTCATGAAATACCCCTTTTTTCGCGCTGCTCAAGTAAGCGCTTACATTGCGACTTAGGTTTGATTTATCATACGTATAGTTGGCTTGTCAATAGTCACCTTTATCAGGAACAACAAAAACAGAAGCCATCATCTTGCGTAAACGTGCGGGGCAAGCTATAAATGCAGCAAGCGATTGGGAGTGTATTTCCCGTGAGCACTGATTTGCGATCGACCGAATCGCCCTCAGCGATTAGCTTCTACAGGCGAGAGTTTTTCAAAGCCATGTGCGGAGTTGCGGCATCTGGGACGATTTTTGGAGCCGGTCTAAGGCCAGCAGGGCTTAGCGGCAACCGCAGCCAAAAATTGATACTCGTAACGTTCGGTGGTGGCGCTCGGGATTCTGAGACTTTCGCCCCAGAGGGCCAGCGAAATATTCCCCGATTGCTCGCGGAACTAATTCCTCAAGGCACTTTCTTCACGCAAGTGGTCAACAGAGGCATTCTGGGCCATTACGTTGCGACCGCTAGCATTGCTACCGGCGTATACGAAAGCTTCAACAACTTTGTCGCCGCCGCGCCAGACAATCCGACCGTGTTCGAGTACTACCGCCGCAGCTCCGGGCGAAACGACGCTTGGGTCATTGCTCCTAGCAATGGCTTCCAACGGATTGGCATTAGTGCACATAAAGGTTATGGGCCGGACTTCGGCGCTACGGTCATTCAGCCGAAGCAGATTCTAAGCTCCGTACTCGGAAACGGCAAAACGGTTTCGGCGATCGACTACGAGCATTTACTGCAAGACAGCTACGACACGCCCGTGTATCAATCCCGATTGACTCAGCAAGAAAGCGATTTCAACCTGCATCTGCTCGCATCGATTTTAAAGTTGTCGATGGAGAATTTTATCGCTCACGCGCGAACGTTGAACAGCGCCGACGAGCTGTCGGTTTTCATTACCCGGCAGCTAATGCGCAATTTGGCTCCATCCCTGTTACTCCTCACGTTGCACGACATCGATGTCGCGCACGCGGGCGCATATTCGCTGTACCTCGATGGAATTCAACGTGCCGATCGTCTTTGCGCCCTGATTTGGAACTCGATCCAGAGCGACCCCGAATACAGCGGCCGCACAACGCTACTTATCTTGCCGGATTTTGGGCGGGATGCCGATGGAGATTCCGGAGGAAATGGCTTTCAGCACCACAGAACGGGTGGTCCGCTTGCCCGGACTACGTGGCTGCTAGCCCTTGGGCCCGGGATTCGAGAAAACCTAACGGTAGATAGGCCTATTGAACCGATCGACGTGGTTCCAACAATCGGCGCATTGATGGGATTCGATACACCCCTGACGCGCGGCCGCACTATTTCGGAATTGTTGTGATACCGCGAGAACTCACCGTCCGCAGCTTCGAGAGATATCCTCCCCAAGGACGAGCGTTTGCGTCTTCATATTTATCTGTCCTGCAACGATTGCCGATTGCTGTGCTGGTATCTTTCCTCGATCAAATTATCGGCTGGGATTGGAGGTTTCCGGCGGAGCGTAATCAGCTCGAAGCCGAACTCGGTGTTATCAAGAATCTCTCTACGAATGAGTTCGAGCAGCTAACGCAGCCCTTCGCGAAAATAGCTTTGCCAACCGAGCTGACGCACCTGGATTGGATAAACGCTCCGCCTGAATTCCTGGAGCGTTTCACAGCATATCTGTGGTCCTCTCACCAGATCGACGGGTACCGCGCCGCAGCACGGCTTCTCCTCGAGCAGGTATCGGCTCAGATTCCACCGGCAAACAAACGCAGGCAACCTTTGGTTGTAGTCACGTGCACGAAAGACCTGGTGGCCGCCGACTATCCACTCTTCTTGAAGCTGCGGAAATATGGCTTGTACGCAATGAATATCCAAGCCTCTAACGGAGATGAATGGATCAGCGAATTGCTGTCTCGAAGAAGCGCCGAAGAGAAATCTCCGTATGCCCACTGGTTTCTTGACGGCGGAATCACGTCTGCATTTATATCGGCGAAGAGCAACGTAGTCTATCTCTCGTATGAACAGGCTGAACCGGTCCGTTCTGCGGTGCTGAACGTCATGGCGAGCGCAGTCAGATCCGGTTGGGGACCCGAGGTATTGCGGCTCCGGCTTACCCAATTAAGACCGTCTGACTGCAACGCAGAGGCGATTACGGAGGATCCTATACTGCAGCACTTCATTGTCTCCCTCCTTGCGGATGGCTCAGGAACACAGATCTACACCACAAGCTTCGTCCAATGGAGTGCGCGTGAAATTCTGAGACGAGCCCAGCCGGACACTCTCATCGTGAGAATCACACCACGGGTACGACAGCGAAGCCTCAATGACTTTGTGAGTGGCCGAAGGGGTCCCGCCGAACCCGATTTTCGAGGCTCTCTGATCGACGGAGATCTCGCGGCGTATTACACATGGCTCGAGCTGCGGAAATTGCCCGGCGCCGAACAATCTGTGTTTCTTGCATGGTTCCCCGGCCCCCGACAGGCTCTACTCATAGCTCCAGACGCGCCAAAGAACGTTGACACCCCGAATTCTCTTTCGCTCAATCAGCTTCTCGCCTTGGGGCACCTAGATACCTGATCGCTTGCAGGCATAAAGATCGAATAAATGTTTGCCTCAAAGTTGAAAAACCCTATACTGCCAGTCAGAGTGTAACCGCTTACAACAAGCGCCCACTTGGTCGGCGGTCTCGCGATGATGAGAGGCTGCGTGCTCATGATGCTCAGCGGCATGTGCTGAAGATCGCGCTGGAGTTGATTCGCGAGCGCCGGGACGGTGTCGCTTAAATTCTGCGCCGCGACAATTCTCTAGCGCGGAACTTTGCGATCTGTTCGATCAATTTGGCAGGGACCGGCTCGGAGAGCGGAAAGCGAATGGTGCCCTTGCTGAGTTCGTATCGGGCAAGCTGATGCTGGAACGCCTCGACGAGATGTTCGCCTGCGGGATACAACGAATAATGCCGCTTCCAGCCAGCGAAATACAATACGATTTCGCCGTCCAGCTTGTAGGCAGGGATTTTATAGG
>JAFASD010000163.1 GCA_019244945.1 Acidobacteriaceae bacterium
TCATTGACCGGCAGATCGCCCCAGGGAGTTTGAGCCACGCTGGCTAGATTGTAGCGAGAAGGTCCGCTATGCAAAAAGCGATGAGACCGCTAGACGCCAACCCGGCAACAGGTCCGTTGTGAGATCTTCGCTCAGCTGGAGCTCACGTCGCACACTGCCCGCATACACCAGCACCTCGCGCGTTGCCGGGTAGATCTGCCATACCTCTTGAACACCAGCTCTTAAATAAATCACCGTCTTTCGGCGTGTATCCCCGGCGCGTTCGCTCGGTGAGATAACCTCGGCAGCTATGTTTGGAGCATGTCGTATCGGCACCTTGCCGGGATCAAAATCGGCTCGATCGCCCAGCAGAACGCAGACGTCCGGCCGGAGCCGATCTTCTTCGCTCAGAGCGAACTCAATGTCCTGATGCGCGCGTCCACCGCCACGCGTTCTGAGATACTGCTTCAGCGCAGCCAGGAGGTTGAATACAATGTCCTGGTGTTCCGGGGTCGGGCTAGACACGATGATGAGCTCGCCTCCGAGCAACTCCCAACGCCGCCCCTCTTCATAGGACAGAGCGTCGAACTGCTCACCTGTCATTGTGGCGATCGTCGCCATCAGAGTTCCTCTCTCTATTAACGCATTAACCGCGATTCATCGGCCCTCACTGTTTTTCGACACAACACGGATGATGCGCTGGCCATCCAAAGGCCAGGAAGCAGGAAGAAGGCTTCCAAGGAGCTTTTAAAGGAGGTTCCCCATGTTGAAGAGATTTGGATTTTTCGCTTTGATGTTAGCTGGTTCGATAACGCTTTTACAGCCAACCGCCGCCTTCGCGCAAGAGCGATACGACCGCGGCGCCTATCATTATTCAGAGAACCGGCGCGATTTCCACCGGGATCCCGGGGACCGCCGCTGGGATCGCAGGTATGACCGAAGGTATTACGTTGCGCCGGCGCCGAATTACTATTACGCGCCAGCGCCGAACTGCGGCCCGTACACTTACTAACCAACTGCGTCGAGGCGCTGCTCACCCGCGCAGCGCCTCCCACGATCAGTTCTCATTCAACAGAAGCTTGCGCGCTGAATCTAAATCTTTCTTCTTGTCCGGGCTCACGCTCGGAAATGAGAGATTCAGAGATCCCAGCGTATGGATGACCGTTGACGCAACCACTAAGCGGGTAAACCACTTGTGATCGGCCGGAACCACGTACCACGGCGCATGCGGAGTTGCGGTATGGCGGATCATGTCTTCATAAGCTGACGAATAGTCGTCCCACCGTTCACGCTCCCTCACGTCATCTTCAGAGAATTTCCAATTCTTATCGGGCTCTTGAAGCCGGCTCAGAAAGCGCCTCTTCTGTTCCGTCTTCGACACATTTAGGAAGAATTTTCGAATGACTACACCCTCGCGATCCAAATAGCTCTCGAAGGAATTTATGGCCTCGAATCGCTCCTTCCAGATTTTCTTCGTCACCAGCGACGCCGGAATCCGCTCCTTGGCTAAAACCTGTGGATGAACACGAACCACCAGCACCTCCTCATAGTAGGAGCGGTTGAATATCCCAATATGACCTCTCTGCGGAAGATTCTTCGAAGTCCTCCACAAAAAGTCATGGCTCAGTTCCTCCGTCGATGGCGCTTTGAACGCGTACACCTGGCAGCCCTGCGGATTAACGCCCGACATGACGTGCCGGATCACACTATCTTTTCCCGCAGCGTCCATGGCCTGAAAAATGAGCAACAGAGCCCAACGATCTTGCGCATAGAGTTTCTGCTGCATATCACTAAGCCGCGCGATGCCATTCTTCAGGAGATTGCCCGCTTCTTGCCGGAGATCGAGCCCCTGCGTATCCGCCGGATCGAAGTCTTTCAGACGAAACTTCTTCCCATCGTCAACGTGATACGGCTTGATGAACTTCCATTCCTTCAGTAGGTTGCGTCTAATGGCTCTCTCCACTTGCCTTGCGGCACTCACCACGATATAGGATAAGGAAGCATCCATCATGAATCGAAGAGACTTCAATCGGCTGGGCGCCACCGCGGCTTTGAGCTTTGCCGCGAACGCAGGTTATAGGGCCCAGTTCGACTATCCCTGGAAGCTTGGCATCATCACCGATGAAGTTGATCCTGATCTCACGCGCGTGCTCAGCAGTTTCTATCCCAAATACGACTTGCATTGGGCTGAAATTCGCAATCTGCAACTCGATGGCAAAAGCCAATACGTTTACAAGACTGCCACGCCCGAGCAACTCAAGCACATCAAACAACAGCTCGACGGCGCAGGCGTTAAGATGTCTGTTCTCGATACGGGAATTTACAAAATCACCCTGCCGGGAACCCAGCCGGTCGGCGAAAATGCTAGAGACCTTAACCCTGTCCAAGGCGAATACGACCGGCAGTTAGAGGATTTAAAACGCGCGGCAGACGCGGCCCATGCGTTAGGAACCGAGCGGGTCCGCATTTTCACCTTCAAGCGGGTTGCTGATCCCAATGCCATCTTTGATCGGATCGTTGACAATCTTCACAAGGCGATCGAAATCGCAAAGCAGCACGATGTCACCCTGCTGGTTGAGAACGAATTTGACTGCAACACGGGCACCGGCGCAGAAACTGCAAAGCTTTTTCGAGCGATCCCGGACCGCCGCTTGATGCACAATTGGGATCCCGGCAACTGCTTCGAGGCCGGAGAGCAACCGTTTCCAAAAGCCTGGGACCAAATCGATCACAGTCGCATCAGTCACATCCATTTGAAAGATTCCGTCGATCACCAGTGGAAACCCATCGGCAGCGGCGAGATCGACTTCGTGGGCCAGTTTAAGGCTTTAAAAGCAATGAACTACTCGGGAACCATGTCTCTCGAGACACATTACAAAAATGCACGGAATGATCCCTACACTTCGAGCGTCGAGTCAATGGATGGGCTAATAAGCATCCTGAAGAGGATCTAATATCGCGAGTAGGCGGTCAAAGTGATCAGCCCCGCGTGGGAGGACGATATGCAGCACAACACGCAACAGCCAGACCGGCGCGCCTTTCTGAAAACCGGTGTACTGGCGGCCGCCGGTATCGCAACCGCAGCATCAGCGAAAAAGGTTTTAGGAGCAAATGATCGAATCCGTATAGCCGTCGTCGGCGTGCGCGGCCGAGGCTGGGATCACGTCAAAGGTTATAAACCGATTCCAGGTGTCGAGATCGCCTACTTTTGCGACATCGACGAAAACGTTCTGCGGCAGCGTCTTGCCGACGCCGAGAAGATGGACATCCCTAAACCGCAGACCTATGTCGATATCCGAAAGCTACTGGAAGACAAGAACGTGGATGCGGTTTCCATCGCGACTCCCAATCACTGGCATTCACTGATCGGCATTTGGGCCGCGCAGGCAGGTAAGGACATCTACATAGAAAAACCCTGCTCGCATAATTGGTGGGAAGGTCGCCAACTAGTTCAGGCGGTCGAAAAGTACAAGGTGATCTGCGAGCACGGCAGCCAGTGCCGATCGAGCGCCGCAATTCTCGAAGCCATGGATCAAATGCGTTCGGGTCTGATCGGAAATGTGTACATGGCCCGCGGCCTCTGTTACAAATGGCGCGAGACGATCGGACACGCGCCTGAGGAGCCGGTTCCGGCCGGCGTCCACTACGATCTATGGACCGGGCCGGCGCCACTGAAGCCGTTCACCAAAAACCGCTTTCACTACAACTGGCACTGGATCTGGGACACCGGAAACGGCGATCTCGGAAATCAAGGCATTCACGAATTGGATCTGGCTCGGTGGGGTCTTGGCGTCACCTTGCCCACGAAAATTACAGCGCTGGGTGGCCATTTTCTTTTCGATGATGATCAGCAGACGCCAAACGTTCTGACGGTTGCCTATGAATTCAGAACACCCGACGGCAAAACCAAGATGATGAATTTCGAAGTGCGCGGCTGGATGACGAATCACGAAGCCGGCATCGGCACGCGCGAATTCTCCGGAGGCGGTGTTCCCGAGGCTGGTCTGAATGCGGCTGGTTCATCCGATAAATCGGCCAAGACACTCGGCCCTCCGTCTGGCAAGCCGTCGACGATCGGCAACCTGTATTACGGCTCAAAGGGCTACTTAGCGATCTCGGACTATGACTCGTATAAATCGTTTCTGGGCGATTCGAGTGAACCCGGCCCGGCGAAACACGCACCTGTCAAAAACGAGCACTTCGTTAATTTCATTGAATGCATGCGGAGCCGCAAAGCCGAGGAGTTACATGCGCCCATCCGCGAAGGATATCTCTCCACGACGCTGGTTCATTTGGCCAATGCCTCCTACCGATTGGGCCGCACCATCAATTTCGATCCGCAAACCGAATCAGTGATCAACGATCCGGAAGCCACCCAGCTCCTGAAAGGCACTTACCGCACGCCTTACGTGGTTCCCGAGCAAGTCTGAATTTTTGCTGCTATTGGGCAGTCTATTTCAGGCAGAGGACCGGAGTCACTCGCTACCTAGCGACTGGGCTCAACCGCACAAACGTTTCTCTGGCTTGCGCAGCGCCGCGGTCGCGATGCACTCGTTTGTATGCTTTCGCGAGCACCCAAAAAATACCCAAGCGGCGCATCTATTTTTGATCCTCCTCACCTTGTTTATTGAGGCGCACGAACATTGCACGCGCGTGAGCGGCATCCTGATTGCGATGGACCTGAGCGTAGGCACGCCCCAGCCCGAAGTACACGCGCGGGTCGTCAGGGGTTGACCGTTGCGCCGTCTCTAGTTCGGTAATGGCTCTTGTCGTATTGCCTGTGTCAAATAACAGCATTCCCAATAAGTAATGCCCCTCCGCAAGCTTCGGGGACATTTTGACTGCCTCTTCTGCATACGGCAGGCCGGCGGCAGGGTCGGTCCGCTCATCGATGCCGGCGATCCCGAGGCGCGCAAGCAGATGCGAGGGCGAATTTTGAAGTTCGCGCTTAAACGCCTCCAACGCTTCGGCATCGTAATGTTTCTCCAACAGGAATCGCCCATAGGCGAACTGGACATTGCGATGCTTCGGGAAATCGGCGACCAGTTTCTGGTACTCGCGTAATGCCGCAGCGGGTTGGTCTCGTTGGGCGGCGAAGTGCTCGGCCCAGCCAGCTTGCCAGAGCATATCCCGGATTTCCTTATCATCGGGCGGCACTTTGGAGGCAGGAATCCCGAGCACCGCAGACCCAAGCGCCATGATCAACTCAGGCTGATCGACACCCTTGCGGCAAAGCGTGTCGAGGGTCTCCTCCGCTTTTTGGAATGCGCCGCTTTCCACAAGCAGAACCCCTTCGTTGTATACTGCGGCGTTCCGCAATGCATCGTCGCTCAAGCCCAGCTGCCGGCCCTTTTGCAGGTGGGCGAGAGCGTCTTGGTTATGCCCCAGCTTCACTTCGCTCAGGCCCAGCATCGCGAACGCATTTCCATCTTCAGGCCGCAGCTCCACTACCTTCTGAAAAGCACTCGCGGCTCCGGCGTAGGCGTCCTGATCGTACAGCAGGGTACCCAAGTACCACCATCCTTCTGCCCACGCCGGCCGAAGCGCCAGAGCTTTTTTGTAAAGCGCGACGGCCTCATCCAGCCGATCGGCATCACGCGCCTCGCTGGCTTTCGCAGCTAACGTTGTGAAGCTCGAATCCGATTCGGTCTTGACTTGGCCGAGGAGAAGGAGACCGGATAACGCCAGCACAATCATCCCGCCGCTCCGCATAAATCGAGCTTAATAGAGAAGAATCTGCTCAGATTCGAACCGGGAGGCCACGCGCTTCAGCGTCCGCCTCCTGCACAATTAGAAGCTGAACCGCGCCTGCAGCTCGACGATACGGCCCGCGTACGCCCCTGGCGATGTCCCGAACTGCGGGTTGCTGGTGACGCCGTCAGTGCTGATCAGTGTGCCGATATTGCTCTGGTTGACGCCGCCGGGTTGGTAGAGATTCAGCTTGTTGAAGACGTTGTAGGCCATGACCTGTAAATTGAGCCTGGTGCCCTCACCCAGGACCCTCATTTTCGGCAAACCGAAGGCTTTTGCCAAAACCATGTCGGTCCCGAAATAACCCGGTCCGCGGAACATGTTGCGATGTATGTCAGCCGCGGGGTCGGGAGGAATGCCGAACATTGGCCATGTCGGCACCGTGAAGTAGGACAGCGCACCCTTCGGAAAATTGCCGTTCGGCGTCATGCAGGTGGCGTTGTTTTAGTCCGTGCGGCCGCCGCCGAGATAATCGGCCGGATACAAGCATTCGGTTCCGCTGTTGCTGCCGGGATACACGAGGTTGCCGTTGGTATTGCAGTATTGCGGGGTCCAGGGGAAGCCCGAGTGAATGTTTATGATGCCGCTGAGCGTCCATCCGCCCAACGCTTTCTCCAGCCAGCT
>JAFASD010000280.1 GCA_019244945.1 Acidobacteriaceae bacterium
AGCCACCAAAACGGTCAAAACCGCTGCAGAAATGTTCAGGAACTGGCAAGTTTTCTTGTTCATCCATTCGGTTTTCATAAGCGAGACCTCCTTTAATGGTCTGGGTTGAGCCCTCCCGGGCTGAAACGAAGCCGCCCGTGGTCTTCATAGGGCCGGTTTCATCCTGGTAAGCGAAAAACATCGCTAAGAACTACAATAACTGCGAATAATTGTTCGCTTTCGTCACGAGGTCGTAAGATCAAGGCATCGGCGGGATCATGGTCGGAGAGACGACAAGCGTCACCCTTCTTCTGAAGGCTTGGAGCGGCGGCAACCAGGAAGCTCTAAGGAACCTCACTTCGAGGGTCTATCCCGAGCTACGGAAGATGGCAGCAAAATATATGCGCAAAGAGCGGTCAGGCGACAGTCTGCAGGCAACTGCGCTAGTCCACGACGTCTTTCTGCGACTGGTGGACGCGGACAATGTCAGCTGGCAGGATCGCGCGCATTTCTTCGCCGTGTCGGCAAACATGATGAGGCGGATCCTGGTGGATCGAGCCCGCGCAAAGAACATGGCCAAACGGGGCAGCGGGGCGGTCCATGTGAACTTCGATGACGCACTGGAGATCGCGTCAGACTCGAGAGACCGGGAGATGGTTGCCATCGACGACGCGTTGAATCAGCTCGCCGAAATCGATCCACGCAAGGCAAAGGTCATCGAGCTTCGATTTTTCGGAGGTTTGAGCGTCGAGGAAACGGCGGAAGTGTTGAAGATATCTCCCCAAAGCGTGATGCGCGATTGGAAGATGGCCAGGGCCTGGCTTCTCGCCGAACTCGCTCGCTGAACCAGGCTTCCGCAACAGGCAAGATGCCGGAGTTTCCGAAATGAGGATCCGCTGCATAAAAATCAAACGTTCCGCAAAGGATGACGCGCGCGAGGCCGTGCAATTGGCGGAACGTACCCTGCTGGTTATGGGAGATGATTTTAGTTCGGACGAGACCTATGGTCATTGCCAGTTGGAATGTGAATTCGATTCGCGCGCGTGGGGAGCATGTGAGAAGCTGGCTCGCTCGACACAATCCCGACATTCTGCTGCTGCAGGAACTCAAAACGGCGGAGTTTCCCACAGAACTATTTGGCGAGCTGGGGTATCAAAGCGCGGCGGTTACGCAAAAGACGTACAACGGAGTGGCGACCCTGTCTCGTTCCCCGATTGAGATCGTTTCGACAACGCTGATAGGCGACGAGGCGGACAGTCATGCACGGTTCCTGGAAACTGTGATCAGCGGCATTCGCATCGTCAATATCTACGCGCCGAATGGGAACCCGCCTGGCAGCCAAAAATTTCTTTACAAGCTGGCGTGGATGGATCGGCTGCTCCGGCAATTGCAGATTTGGTCAAAAAGCGAGATGCCGACATTGATGGGAGGAGACTTCAATGTTATTCCAGAGGACATCGACTGCCACAAACCTTCTTCCTGGATGCACGACGCGCTGTTTCAACCTGAGCCGCGGGCCCGCTATCGTGCGTTTCTCGAGCTGGGATACACGGACGCGTTTCGTTCTCTGCATCCGGGCGAGGCCGGCCAATTCACGTTTTGGGATTACTTCCGAAAAGCGTTTGAGTACAACCGCGGCATTCGTATCGACCACTTTTTGCTCTCGACGAAATTGGCGGAGCGATTAGAGAGTTGCGAGATCGATAAGGCACCACGAGCCATGGAGAAACCGTCGGACCACACGCCGATCCTTGCTCGATTACGCCCCGCAATTGAGTTCAGTAGCGAAGTTGCCAGATCCGGCAGCTGAAGCTTAACGCTCTTCTCCAATATAGGTGGCTAGGAACCAGGTATTGCCGAAAGGATCGGTAATGCTAGCAGCGCGATCGCCATAGGGAGCCGTATAGGGCGCCGTGACGCTCTTTGCTCCCGCGGCAACGGCTTGTGCATAGAGGGCGTCCGTGTCGGGAACGTAGACATGCAGGTAGGACGGCGTGGGCTGAATATCGCCCTGCGCTTCATCGATTTCTAACGTGGCGCCGTAGATTTCAATGGTGGCGTGGAGGACCTTGCCTTCGGGAGATTTGTGAACACCTGTGGCCTGCGCGCCCAAAGCGGCTTCGATGAAGGGGATCATGTTGTGGGCATCGCGCACGTGGAGATAGGGCTGGACGGTGAGAAAATTCTCCGGGCCAGG
>JAFASD010000293.1 GCA_019244945.1 Acidobacteriaceae bacterium
AAACCGATCGAACCCTTAAAGAAGAGCTTCGGTCCAATCTGATCTGCAAACTGGATCGGAATGAGACGTTATTTCCTGGTGTCGTCGGGTATGAAGACACCGTTATTCCACAAATCATCAACGCGATCCTTTCGCGGCATAACTTCATCCTTTTAGGGCTGCGCGGCCAAGCCAAGACGCGGCTGGCACGGATGCTCACACGGTTTCTGGACCAGCGGATGCCTTATGTCGCCGGTTGCGAAATTCGCGACAATCCACTGCGGCCTATTTGCAAGCAATGCCGCGAAAAGGTGAGCGCGATGGGCGAAGAAACGCCCATTGCATGGTTGAGTCCGGACGAGCGCTATATCGAAAAGTTGGCAACGCCAGATGTAACCATCGCGGACATGATCGGCGATATTGATCCGATCAAAGCGGCGCGCAGCGGTCAGGATATTTCCAATGAGCTGACCATCCATTACGGCCTGCTTCCGCGGGCGAATCGCGGCTTATTCGTGATCAATGAGTTGCCTGATCTCGCCGGCAAGGTACAGGTGGGATTGTTCAACATCATGCAGGAAGGTGATGTGCAGATCAAGGGCTATCCAGTTCGTTTACCTTTGGACGTACTGCTGGTGTTCACCGCGAATCCCGAAGACTACACGGCGCGCGGGAAAATCATCACCCCACTCAAAGACCGGATTGGCAGCGAGATCCGCACACATTATCCGCTTACGGTCGGACAAGGGATGGATATCACCAGGCAAGAAGCATGGACGCGCCGCCGCTCGCCTGTCGAGATCGAGATTCCTCCATATATTCACGAGGTGATCGAACATATCGCGTTCCTCGCACGCGATGACAAGCGCGTTGACAAACGATCGGGCGTATCCCAGCGGCTACCGATTACTGTGCTCGAGAATGTGATTTCGAACGCAGAGCGCCGCGGGCTAAAAACCAAAGAATCCTCAGCGGTACCGCGCATTTTGGACCTGTATGCCGCACTTCCCTCCATAACGGGAAAGCTGGAGCTTGAATACGAAGGCGAGCTGAAGGGCGGCGACGCGCTGGCGCGGGAGCTGATTCGCAGCGCTGTCGGTAAAGTCTACAATTCCTATTTCGATGGAACCAACCTGCGCCAGGTAGTGCAGTGGTTCGAATTGGGCGGAGCGCTGCGCCTCGATGAGTGTATGGCGGCAGCAGCCATACTGGAGCAACTGAGCCGCATTCAAGACCTGCTTCCATTCACCAGGAAAATGGGCGTTTCGGAAGATGAAAGCGATGCGATGCGAGCGTCAGCCGGCGAGTTCATCCTCGAGGGGCTGTATGCGCACAAGCGCATTAGCCGCAATGAAGAACTTGAATTTGTGGCAGGAGACCGGTCAGCCCGAGAAGAGCGCGTGCGCGAGGAGCGCGACGAGATGCAGAGGCGCGGCTACGATCCAAGACGAGGCAGTGGATCAGGAGGCGGCCGAAGAAACCTGAACTAGTATCCGGTGAGAGCGCATGAGGAGAATCTCATACACGAAGTTTTCCGAAGAAGATCTCGGAATTGAGATGGAGGACCTCCTGCGGGCTCTGTCGGATTACTTGCTCCAAAGCGGGTATCAAGATCCATATCTCCAGTTTTCGGAGATGAACCAGCATACGCTGGACGAATTGAAGCGCGCCATTGAACGAGCGGTCGAGAGCGGTGAGCTCTTCAATCCGGAACAACTGGAGCAGATGCGCGAACGGCTGCAGCAGATGTCCGCTCAGCAGCGCGAGCAGTTGATTGAGCGCTTGATGAACAAGCTCGAGCAGGCGGGCTACATTCAGACCGAAGGACCACCACCGGAGTCGCCCTCTTCCCCCGGCGCGAATGGAGGGCCTGAGGGCGAAATGCGCTTTGAAGTGACAGACAAAGCCATCGATTTTCTTGGATTCAAGACGTTGAAGGATTTACTTGGATCATTGGGAAAATCGAGCTTTGGTGCGCACGACACTCGCGACCTTGCGACGGGAATTGATGCATCCGGCGGAGCAAAATCGTACGAATTCGGAGACACGTTGAACCTGGATGTCAGCGCCACGCTTTTCTCCGCCATGCAGCGCGAAGGCTTGGGGCTGCCGCTGAATCTCGAATATTCCGACCTGCACGTGCATCAATCGGAATACCAAAGTTCTTGCGCGACGGTGCTCATGCTGGATTGCAGCCACAGCATGATTCTTTACGGAGAGGATCGTTTTACGCCGGCTAAGAAAGTTGCTCTTGCTTTATCACATCTCATCCGCACGCAATATCCCGGCGACTCCCTGCGCTGCGTCTTATTTCATGATTCCGCAGAAGAAATGCGGCTATCGGATCTCGCACGAGTCCAGGTAGGACCGTTCTATACAAATACTCGCGATGGACTTATCCTGGCGCAGCGGCTTCTTGGGCAGGAAAAGAAAGACATGAAGCAGATCGTCATGATTACGGATGGCAAGCCTTCCGCGCTGACATTAGAAGACGGGCGTATATACAAGAACGCATTTGGACTCGATCCCTTGGTGATCAGCCAAACCCTAGAGGAAGTGGTTCGCTGTAAGAAGCGCGGCATTCTGATCAATACGTTCATGTTGGCAAGCGATTACGGCCTGGTGCAGTTCGTCCAGAAAGTTACGCAAATGTGTTCTGGCAAAGCTTACTTTACAACTCCGTACACACTCGGCAATTACTTACTGCTGGACTATATGAATCGCAAAACACGGACGATTCATTAAAGCATTAATGGCGCGTTACTAAGTGCACGAGATAGATCGCATACACGACTGGAACAGCAAATAACGAACTGTCTACTCTATCTAATAACCCGCCGTGGCCGGGTAACATACTTCCACTGTCTTTCACGCCCGCGCCTCGCTTGAGAGCCGATTCTACCAGATCGCCGAATTGACCTGCGATGTTCCCAAGTACTGCCATG
>JAFASD010000312.1 GCA_019244945.1 Acidobacteriaceae bacterium
TAGATCGCTGTCACGGGCTAGTGTGAGTCCGCAGCCTGGTTAACGGATAAATTGCTGAAAATAAAGGAAAAACGGAAGCTAATGGGAGTCGAACCCACCCGTGACAACATAAGTGCCGCACTCCGGTTTTGAAGACCGGGCTCTGCACCGGCAGAGTCTAGCTTCCAATCGAGATTGTAGCGTTCTCCGGCGCCGAGTCGTTGGCCAGTAAGTGAGCGCTCATCGCGTACCGAAGCTCCTCAATCCCCGCGCCCGTCACGCTCGAGATTGCATGGAAATTCAGATCATGTTGACTCGCCTTCGCCCGCACCGATTCGATGCGCGAGACATCCTGGCAAGCGTCGATCTTTGCCGCTACGACAATCATCGGCTTGCTTGCGAGACTTTCGCTAAATTGCGCCAGCTCTTCGAGAACAATATCGAAATCTTTGCCTGGATCACGACCGCTGAAATCCGAGACATCCACCAGGTGGACCAACAACCTTGTCCGCTCGACGTGACGCAAAAACTGAATCCCTAGCCCGTGGCCTTCATGCGCGCCTTCGATCAAACCCGGAATATCTGCAAGGACAAACGTGTGATCGCCGGCTTCGACCACTCCGAGGTTCGGCTCGAGCGTCGTAAATGGATAATCGGCGATCTTCGGCCGCGCCGCCGATAATCGCGAGATCAGAGTCGATTTTCCCGCATTCGGGAAGCCGACCAGACCTGCATCGGCAAGCAGCCGTAACTCGAGCCGCAGCCTTAAAGATTCACCGGACTTGCCCTCTTCGTGCTCAGTGGGGGCCTGATGCGTGGAAGTGGCAAAGCGCGCATTGCCGCGACCGCCCTTCCCTCCGTGCGCTACCGTAACGCGCTGCCCAGGAGCAGTGAAGTCGAAGATCTGCTCGCCCGTGTCCGCGTTGAAAACCCGAGTCCCGACTGGCACAGGCAGCTCGATGCTGGCGCCCTCGCGGCCCGTTCGATTGCTGCCTTCTCCGTGTCTGCCGCGCTCGGCTGTGTGTTCTGGATTGAAGCGGAAATGGAGCAGCGTGTTGTAGTGCTCGCTCGACGTTAGAACGACGTCACCGCCGCGTCCGCCGTCACCACCGCTCGGACCGCCTCGCGGGACATATTTCTCCCGCCGGAACGCAAGACACCCGTTCCCGCCGTCGCCGGCTTTTACTGAAATCGTAACTTCGTCGATGAACACAGCCGCTGCGGTGTTACACCTCAGCAGCGATTATGTTGACGAACTTGCCGAGTCTTCCGCGATCACGAAACTCGACCGTCCCGGGGACGGTCGCAAAGAGTGTGTCGTCTTTTCCGAGTCCTACATTTTTCCCAGGTTTGTAACGTGTGCCGCGCTGCCGCACGATAATCGATCCGCCAGTCACGAACTCGCCTGAAAACACTTTTATGCCCAATCGTTGGGAGTTGGAATCCCGTCCATTTCTGGAGCTGCCTAAACCTTTTTTATGTGCCATTGCTAATCTAACCTCAGCCCGCCAAACCGTCTACGACACGATCTCCTGCACTTCCACACGCGTGTAATTTTGACGGTGACCGATTGTGCGTTTGTACTGCTTCTTTCGCTTGAATTTAAAAACCAGAATCTTGTCGCCCCGGCCATGCGCCGCGATCTTACCTCGCACGCGAGCAGTCTTGAGCGCGTCACCCAGAACTAGCTCCTGCGAATCGTTCGAAATCGCGAGGACGCGATCAAACTCGACATCCGCGCCGATATCACCATTGATCGTGTCTACCTCGATGGTCTGGCCCGGTACGACACGATATTGCTTACCGCCTGTTTCAATGACAGCGTACATAATGAACCTTTTCTTTTTGAGCTTTGGTTACAGAGGAGCGCACCGGCGATCCATCTCTCGCGGGCACACCAACAGCTTCCGCTGGAAATACTCCGAACTCCTTCTATAATAACCCAGAAGCGCAGCCAACACGAGAGCGCTTGGCCCAGACCCGAGCGCGCGAGTAGCGCCTCACACCCTTCTGCTCAGAAGTCCAGATGATTATGGCCTGATCTCAGCGCTCGATCCGTTCCGGACCAACTGAATTCGCCGCTAATGCCGGCGGGCAATTCGACGTCTGTGACTAGCTTGCCGGCTCGCTTTTGAAGCTCGACCTGGATTTCTCCTCTTGGATGAGGCATCCTCGCGCTGACGTGGTTCAGAGCTCCAAGATTGGGCGCGATGCGCACTCGCTTGAATCCAGGCGCGCTCGATTCTATCCCCGCGATTGTCCTGAGGAACTCGAAGTTCGGACTGGCTCCCCAGGCGTGGCAATCGGACCGTGTCTGCGGTCCGTTTTCTTCAGCCCAGGTGCTTAGTCCTTCCGTAAGCATCTCGCGCCACGGCCCAAGCATCTCGAGATATTTGTCGCCTAAGCCAACTTCCCGTAAGGTCGCGTTTGTGTATGCACGGAAGTAGATGGAGGATTGCGCGAGCGACGTATCGCTGATCACTTTTTCCATGATCGAGCGGCCCTGTTCCTTCGAGACGATATGCGCAAGCACGGCCAACGTATTCACGTGTTGCGAATAGGTGCGGTGCGATGGTTGATCTGCGAATAGACCGCGTGCGCTGTCCCAATCTGTCGCAAGAATAGTCGATTTTAAGCGAGACGCTGCCGAACTATATTCCCCGGCGAGCGCTTTACTGCCGAACGCCTGTTCCAAATCCGCCGCCCATTGATAGGCAAGCAGCAACTGCAAATCAAGCGCCGCGGCCGATGAGCCGTCTGCCTCCGCTAGAGGCTCGCCGTTGGGCCATTGCTTGACCCAATCGACAAAATTCCACCAGGGCATGTGGTCCAGCGATCCGTTGCTCTTCTGATAGTTTTCGTAAAAGCTGAGAACAGCGCGCACTCCGGGCAGCATGTCTGCCACGAAATCCGGATCGTCGACATACATCCAGTAGTCGTGAACCATTCCGATCCACCACAGCGAAAAAGGCGGAATGTATTGCTGCAGAAACGAGGGCGCCCGGCTGTAAGTGGCGCCTTCAGCAGTTCGCGAAGAGTTCAGC
>JAFASD010000339.1 GCA_019244945.1 Acidobacteriaceae bacterium
CGAGGCTGGTCAATTGACGCAAAGCGTGCCTTAAGTGGGTTCTGTGACCGCCATGGTTGCGATGAAGTACTGATCCGAATTGACACCGCACATAGGCGGTGGTCAGAGCGTCGCGGAGGCTACATCGTCCCAAGTTCCAAAGCACGGGCACTAGTCAACGAATTGAACAGCGAAGGAAAGATTGCGGCTTTTCTTGAGCCTCTAAGCCCTTATCGCGACCGATATTCGCTGGCTGCCATAACAGACACCGAGCAAGAGACGATGACGATTGAAGTCGTGGGTCGAGGTTTCGACGCAAGCGACTTGATGCGGAGCGATTCGCTTCCTCACGAGCGCTTTGAGGCGTCCGTCCCCAATCCATCGCGGATTCTCGGCGAACCGACATTGTGCCAGCGCACCTATCTTATGCCCTCCTCCGAATACAGACGCACAGTGGAGGATAGGCTGGTAAAGATCGGTGCCCGGTCTAAAAACCCTGCCTATCCGAGAGCAGTAATCGAGTCGGCGGGAGCAGAACGTGTTCGTCTGGCCGAGCAAGGCTTACAGTATCTCAAGCGAACTAAGCAGACCTCATTATTGAGTAATCGGGATCAGTATGAACCGATTCCCAGACGCCTGTTGGAAAGGTTCAGTGGTGGGGTGGGACATATTATCGAAGGTCTGCGGAGATACGGTATTCGATTGGGTTCTCTCTCGTTTTCGGGCACATTTAGCGAACGGGGGCGATTTGTCTTTTGGGATTTTTTTCCTGCTGATCTCGCTAGCGCGAAACAGTTGTATCTGAATTCATGAAGGCGGTCCCGCGATAATTTTCATAGCCTATTCCGTTGTGGCGATCATTACTCCATAAGCGGCGATCGTGAAGGTTTGCGATGTGGGAAGCTCTGCCTGAGGGCTCGCCATTAGCAGCTTGCGGAAATTCGGCCAGCCACCGGAAGTTCCAGTGATACTCACGGTTTGGTCTTTCGGACTGGTATTCAAGACAATGAGGGCCATTTCGCCGGATCCGGCTTTGCGCCCAAACGCGAACACATCGCGATTGCCTGAGTCGAGCGGTATGTAGGCGCCTTCGCGAAAAGCTGCATCGTCATGCCGGAGCTTCAAGAGCTTGGAGTACCAGCTATAAATGGAATCGGGATTTTGCTTTTCAGTCGCAACGTTGTATCGATCTGCGCCGGTTTCTACCGGTAGCCAAGGCTCGCCGTTAGTAAAACTTGCATTCTTTGCGAGGTCCCATTGCATGGGCGTTCGCTCTCCATCACGATCATCCGCGCGCGGGCGTTTTGGGCCAATTGGCACCGTTTTCAACTGGTCTGCAGGCATGGTTCCCATACCGATTTCCTCTCCGTAATACAGCAGCACGCATCCGTGTTGCGCTAAGGTAAGGGCCGCGGTGAGTTTTGCGATCTGGTCATTGTGCGCTCCATCGCCAAATGTAGACCATTGTCGCGGATGATCATGACTGCTGAAGAAGAAAACCGGCGTCTGCCCGCCGAGCTGAAGCTGCGCGGCGTCCACCTGTTTCTTGAAGACGGCCGCATCGAGCGTCGTGAGATTTCCAAAAAGAAAATCCATGGGGAGCTGAATTTCATCGTGATTCGTGCCGTACACTTTCGCGAGATCTTCAATGGTCGCGGTGGAGGACTCGCCCAACAAGACTGGATTTCCCGGATGGCTGTCCAAAATCTTTCGCATCTCGCGCAACACCTCGTGATTTTCGGGACGGCCCGAGTTATAGGGCTTTAGGGCGGCTTCAGCGCCGGGCTGCGGTGGATGCGGGTCCTCCGGGAAGGCCGGATCTTCAAACAGGTAGGGAGTGGCATCGAGGCGGAAACCGCTGGCGCCGTGATCCAACCAGAAACGCACAACGTTATACATGGCATTGCGCAGTTGCGGATTTCGCCAGTTCACGTCGGGCTGCTGCGGCAGGAAAATGTGGTAATACCATTGCGTGGTCGGAGCGTCCCAGGTCCACGTGTATCCGCCGAATATGGAAGTCCAGTGGGTGGGAGGCTGGTCCGGACCTCCGCCGCTTCGCCAGACATACCAATCGCGCTTCGGATTTGTGCGGGAAGATCTCGACTCTTTAAACCACGGGTGTTGATCGGAGGTGTGATTCAAAACGAAGTCGATTAGAATCCGAATCCCGCGCTTATTCGCCTCCGCGACCAGCTTGTTCCAGTCGTGTAGCGTTCCGTATTCCGGCGCCACGCTGGTGTAGTCAGAAATATCGTACCCGAAATCGAAGTTGGGAGACGGGAAGAAGGGAGTGATCCAAATTGCGTCAACGCCCAGTTCTTTTAGATAGTCGAGACGCGCCGTGATTCCATTCAGATCACCGATACCGTCTCCATTGGTGTCCTGGAAACTTCGCGGATATATTTCGTAGATGACGGCGTGATCGTACCAGCGGTTAGAGGCAATCGGAGCAGAGGAAAGACTGGTACTCACGGCGAGCAGCGCCAAGGTCACGGATGCCGGGTTCATGTGACACATGCTACTGCATGGGTTTGCTGACATGGCCCTTGCAGCGGGAAGCTTGGGCTAGTTCTAGTTCAGTGCGAACTGTTTTACGACCACGTTGTCGTCTTCGTCGAAGACTCGAACGGAGACGATCTGGCCGGCTTGACCGGAGGCCTGGTACTCCAACATTTTCGAATCGGTGACTTTGTTGACGGGTTCGAGGAGAGTCCATTCTCCGCCATCAATCGAGTATTCGGCTTTGTCAATCCAAGAAAGAGCATCTTTCGCGCTGAATCGTACTACGCGCAGCGGACCGTCTTTTGTGATGGAAATGACCGTGAGCTCTGGAGGAGTGTTGTCAATAGTAAAAGGCTCGCTTTGCAGGGAGCAAGTTAACGTGTCGGCAGGCGTATTCCCGGGGGCATCGCTTGCAGTGACGCGAACAATGTATCTGCCGTCCGGAAACGCGGTGCTGTCGAATGAATAGTAATGATCCTGGAGCTTGTCCTTCAAGGTGCGCCAGAGAGAATCGTTTTTGTCTCTAATTTCGACTTTATAGATGAGGGGATCGTTGTTCGGGTCGCTCGCACTCCAGCGGACTGTGACATAGCCTTTGCTGTACTGCAATGTTGCGCTCGAACTGGCTTCTGAGAGTGTGCTGCTGGAGGACGATCTCTTTTGGCCGATGGCGGGCAGGGTTAAGGTTGCCGGGGAGCCGGAAGCCATGACGGAACGCTCCAACGAGGCGGTGCTTGGCGCCTGGCGATAGTTGAATGGAGCAATCTCGATCTCGTGAATGCGGGGAGCAATATTTCTCGGCAAGTAGGCGATGTCCACTGTGCTCAATTCGGGCGAATCGCCGCCGTGCGATCGAGTTAATGTCAGGCGATACTGCAAAAAGCGCGCTGGCGGAGATTCGATCTGCCCGCCCAAGTCGCCCAATGAAACCTTGGCCCAAGGACTCCAATTGTTTTCCGGGTTGTTGAGATTTCCGCTGCGCGTATCGAGAGCGATCATTCCGCCGTTCAAGGACGATCTGATATGAGCTTTGCCCCAGTGCGCGAACTCATTGGCATCGAGAACTTCGCTTTCGATGGTCCCGGTATTTTCAAGATTGGGGCCGATGGAATAGAGGTTGCCCACATTGCCGCTTGCGGCATAAACCATGCCATTCTTGCCCTGCAAGAACGCCGTTACCTGCGTGGGTGGCGCATTCAGCAGTTGCGTGGAGAGCTGGTCCGAATCGATGCGGTAGACAACGCCTTTATTCCCGGTTCCTAAAAGCGGTCTACCGGACGAATCAAAACCGATGGCGTAAATCAGGTCTGAGGATGAGTTCCAGATTCGCTCGGCAAATCCGTCCTTCTGTATGCGATAGAAATCGGATCCACCCGGGACGGCGGCACTGAGAGAGCCGACCGCGGGAGGCAGGGACGGCGGAGTGGTGCCGGCGTGAGGCGCTCCGGTAGGTGTTACGGGAGCAGTGGGGGAAGGAAGAACCGGCGCTGGACCTGTCACCGAAACACTTACCGCCTTGCTGCCGACGGACGCTGCGTAGATGAGGCCGTCGTGTTCGGCAACGGAAGTCACTTCGCGCTTATTGGTTTGGTACAGTACGAAGCTTTCACCCTTAGGGGTGATGCGCATCACCAGTCCACTGGGTTCGGTACCGACAATGAGATTGCCAGCATTATCGATGATCATCGAGCGAGCGTGCGTTTCTTCGGTATCGAAGAATTTGGATCCTTTCCCGTCGGGCGATACGCGATAAATGAGGCCGGAATCTCCGGTCGCTACGAAGAGATTTCCGGAATGATCGAAGGCCATTGCCCAGACGTATTTACATTTGGGGTCGAAGAAGAGCTGCGGCTTGCCGGACTTGTCGATTCGATAGATTTTGGCATCGGGAAGGACTGCGGCATACACGCGATCTTGGGAATCGATAGCGAGGGCGTGGATTTCAAGTCCGGTGATTTCAGCCACGACTTTGGGTTTGCCGTTGCGGGGAAGAACAAATACTTTGGCGGTTGCGCCTGTTGGAGCGCCTCCGGCATAGTAGAGAGCGCCCTTTGAATCCTGCGCGATGGCCCAAAGATACGGGACGTTGGTGCTGTCCAGTTCCTTGAATTCGGGAGCAAGCGTGACGCGGCCATCGCTGCGAATGGAAACGTTCTTGGGAGTACCCCGGGCGAATTCAGCCTGGTCTGACTGTTCCCAAACATGGGTGTCGACAGCTAAGCAAAGGGGAGGCGCGGCGGCGATCAGAAAGAGAGCCGCGACCCGGAAAAAGGCCGAGCGATTGTGCATGAGATGTTGTGAATGGCGCTTCAGTTTACGTATATCTTCAGCGAGTAATTACCGGTAACGACCACTTCGAAGGGCACCGAGGTCTGCTCGTGCGCGCTTTCCGGCGAACTGACGAACTGGTGGTTGGTGGCCCGGCCGCTTTGCATGACGTTCAGCACCGAAGCCGGTAGACTCGGCAGAACTTTTTCGTCGGAATAGACGGTTGGCTGGGATTCGATGAGCGACACGTATAAGCGGTTATTGCTGCGCTCTTCGTTCAACATGGCGACCGTTTGTGGAATATCTTCAATATGATTCAAGGAGCTCGCGATGTTCTGAAAACGGCTGAGCGTTTCTGCGTCGCTGAAGAGAATCTGATGCTCGCCGCGTGTGAGGCCGGGCGGTATTTTGACATCGATCGTCCTCTCGATACGCTCGCCGTGGTAGGGCTTGAGAAAGACTTTGACCGGAACATCGGTGCCCGGCGTGACTTTGTTGTCGGCGATCCAAGCTGATTCGATTTGCGCAATGCGCCGTTCCGGCAGCAGATCGAGAGATACCTCGACGGAATCCAGCCTCGGCAGCTTGCTGGAATTGATGAA
>JAFASD010000538.1 GCA_019244945.1 Acidobacteriaceae bacterium
GCAGAAGACGGCCGAGGCCGCGCGCATCGACGCTTTGCTCACCGCTGCGTTTCATCTCGTAACTTTGCAAGACGTCGCTTAAGACCGTCGCGCAGACGATGACGGAGAGCAGCAGCCACTTCATCGGTCAGCTCCGCGAGAACGACAGGTCCGTTGTTCCGTACTTCCGACCAGAGCTGTTCCCGTAGCAATTAGCACCGTTCCGAGCCAGTGACCGGAAGTGATGGTTTCGCTCAGGAAACACTTGCCGAGAAACGCAGTCAAGATGTAACCAATGCCGGTCATGGGCAAAACAAAACTCAGGTCGGCCCAACTCAGAAGGGCCATGCGCGTGAGAAGCCACAAAATCAGAAGCGCAATGCCCAAAGCGACAAACGGATTCAACATGGCGCGCAAATATCCAAACGGATCAAGTGCGACCATTTCCGAAACGTGGCGCATGCCCCAGGCGAGCGCGAGATTGCCGAAGGCGTTCAAGAGAATGATCGCGAAAACCAGAACCAGGATTTTCAGCTTTGATGCCGGAACGGCTTCGGCCAGAACGCCGAGAGCTGAGGTGTTTCCCGCCGCCAGATTAGTCTCCCGTGGTCAGAACGGCAGGCTGCTCTTTCTGCTGTTTCTGCTCTTTTACAAATTGCTTCCGCTTCGAGCGCAGCGATAGATATTCGCGCGCTTCTTTATAGAGGCGTTTCCGCTCGGCATTGTTGAACATGGCTTTCCCGACCAGCCGGAGAGCAACTTTGGGCCGGAAATAAAACTCACCGTAAAATCGTTCCACCCAATCGACCAACTCGGCCCGATCAAGGCCCGGATACTGATAATTCGGAAGCTGGTGGCCGGCGTCGTCACACATTTTTTCGTCGATGGTGATCAGGCCGTTCTTCTTGACGTGATCATAAAATTCCGTGCCAGGAAACGGATGACCGATAGAGACCTGGATGGTTTCGACATCGAGTTCTTTTGCGAAATCGATGCTCTTGCGAATGGTTTCCCGCGTTTCGCCCGGCAAGCCGACGATGAAATCGCCATGAACCGTGATGCCGAGCTTCTTGCAATTGGCGGTGAAGCGCCGTGCCATATCGATGGTGGCGCCTTTCTTGATATTTTTCAGGATCTGCTGGTCGCCGGACTCGTAACCAACGATCAAGAGACGACAGCCGGCTTCTTTCATGGCCTTGAGCGTGTCGTAGTCGGTGGTGACGCGCGAGGTGCAACTCCAGGTGAAGTTGAGCTGCTTGAGCTTGCTGCAGAGCTCAATCGTGCGGGCTTTCTGGTAGTTGAACGTGTCGTCGTCAAAGAAGATTTCTTTGAGGCCGGGAAAGCTTTCGAGCGCGCAGCGGCACTCGTTCACAACGTCGTCGGAGGAACGCAAGCGCCAACGATGGCCGGAATGCGTTTGCGGCCATAGACAGAAGGTGCACTGCGCCGGGCACCCGCGCGTTGTATAGAACGAGATGTAAGGGTTCAGCAGGAACGGGACATTGTAACGGCGGAAATCGAGGTCGCGCTTGTAGACTTTGGTCACCCAGGGTAGAGCATCAAGGTCTTCGATTACGCCTGTTTCCGGATTATGTTGGAAGCCGCCGTTCTTTCGGAACACGACGCCGGGGAGCTCTTCGAGCGGTTTGCCCATGGAGTAATCGCGGATTTGATAATCGAATTCGCGCTTAACGACGAAATCGATGGCTTTCGACGCGCCAAGGCTTTCTTCCGGCTTGATGGTGACATGGGGCCCAACGAAGGCGACCTTGAGTTTCGGATTGACGTCGCGCATCATCTCGGCAATGCGGACATCCACGTGGAATCCCGGAGTAGAGGTGAACAGAACGAGCAGTTCAAAGTCGGACGCTTGGGCGACGGTCTGATCGATGGAAACTTTGTGCGGGGGCGCGTCGAGCACTTTGCTGTCCGGGATCATTCCGGCGGGGTAGCAAAGCCAGACGGGGTACCAGTACGATTCGATTTCGCGGGCGGCCGGCCAGCGCGATCCGGCACCACCGTCAAATCCCTCAAACGAAGGAGGGTTTAGGAAAAGAGTTCTCATGGACACCTGGGCGTTAACTTTCAGGTTACTTGGTTTGGGGTGCGAGACTCAACCCCGGCAATCGGACGGCTACTCCCGAGGGGTGTACGGGCGTTAACGGGTTCGACTGGCACTATTTAGCGACGGAGACTGGCGGATTCATGGGATCATTGACGTCGGCAGTGTCCGTGTTCTCCGCGAAATTGGAATAATTGATGCTCAGCGAGACTTTCCCAACCAGCCGAACGTCGATGGTGCTCGTCATGGATTGCGGGATGGCGATGCCGTTCTGTATGGCAAAGGCGCGCTCGAAGTCGACTTTCTTGAAGAAAATGCTGGGATTCTTGACGAACCGGCCTTTTTCCAAAACCGGTAAATAGGTTTTGGGATCGAGACAGATCTCGCCCTTAAACAAGCCGACCTTCTTTTTGCGCGGCGAAACCTGAAAAACGTAAACATCCTTGTCGTTCACGTTCTTTTCGCCTTTGTATTTGAATTTATAATTGGCCGGCGCGACGGCGAGGCTCTGATCGCCCTGGCCTTGCTGTTCGGCCTGCAGATAACGCGCAATTACCTGATTCTTGATTGTGTTGTCGCCCTGGAAGCCGAGCACGTGATAGGTAATCTGTCCAACTTTAGAGATTTTGCGGAGGGCGCGGAGGCGGCCGTGCTCGTTGAGCTTAGGTACGTCGGCGTTGATATCCACTTCCATGGAGGCGCCGCGCAGGCTATCCTCGTGGCTTTGCGTAGCCTCCAGGTACTTATTAATGATGTCGGCAGAGGGTCCGCTGAGCTGCGGCTCGGGATCATCATAGGCGCGAGCCAAGCGGGCGGGCGAGAACAGAACGAAAGCGGCTAGAGCAGCAACGGTACTGTGTTTCACGGCGTTCCTACGCACGCAGCCCGTCTCCCCGCCAGGTGAAAGCCGGGGACCGATGAGCCAGTGTAGCAGAGGAATTCCAAATCTCATCGTCGTTTTCGATTCCGTTCTATCGGTTCACTCTGTTCGATGACTTAGCCGATGGAGACTGTGCAGCATCTCCACAAAAAGTATTACGCGGAAGGTGACCGGTTCGGTTCCCATCGCCAAATTAGAGAATGAAGCAACCCTGTGACCAAACGCGCTTGCGAAGGGTGGAATAAGAGCGTGAGTAAGATAGAGACGGCCAGTTTCACCGGAGGGAATCAGGTTCTCTTTTCATGCGGCGCGATTATCACAATTGGTACAGCCACCGGCTGGGCCGGAACATGGAACTGCTGGCGTACGGGCATGGCGGAGTACCAGTGTTGGTGTTTCCGACATCTCAAGGCAAGTTTTTCGAGTATGAGAACTCAGGAATGATCCATGCAATCT
>JAFASD010000583.1 GCA_019244945.1 Acidobacteriaceae bacterium
TGAATCGGCCGAGATGGCGACATTCTCAACTTCGCCCTCACCCGGTGTGACCTCAGTTGCGCTTTCACCTTGCGCAGGCAAGCTGTACAGATGTAACCAGCCGGTTTGCTCCCACGGAAAAATGAGGCGGTCTCCAGCCGCCCAAAAAATCTGGTGTTCGGCTACTACGTCATGGAACACGCTGCCCGGTCCCTTCTTCGCTCGAAAAGCCTCCCGCGCGAATCCGGTCTTCACGTCAGTTATGCGAATTGACCAGGGCTCTCCCTCTCTTTGCGGCCCAAAATCAAAGGCGCGCGTCTGGGCGGGAATCCGGACATATGCAAGGCGCGTACTGTCGGGAGACCAAACGGGTTCCGAGTCCTTATCAACGCCTGCGTCCACATAGCGCAGCCTCTTGTCCGCAGGTGCGTAGAGTCCGATGATGCTGTGACCGGTTCGCGCGCTCACGAAAGCCAACTCTGCGCCATCGGGGGACCAGGTCAAATGTGACGGATGTTCTCTTTCATCCAGGACGGCCTTCGCTTCCTCTCCGGAGGGCTTCATTAGGAACATCTGACCAGCGCGAAGAAAGGCGATGATGTCCCCTTTTGGCGAAATGGCCGCGCCATGCCCTTCCGTCAACTTCTTCGCAGGCGATCCATCCATCATCGCCACCCAGATGGCCTGTTCCGGTTTAAGCGGGCTCAAAGCCGGATTCGGGTTATCGCGACCCATTTCGAAATCGCCTCCGCGCGAAAACAAGAGATAGGTGCCGTCCGGCGCCCAGGCCAGATCTGCGATCTCCTGGCCATCATCTTGGGCGAAGCTGGTGACCTTGTTGCCTTTCCATTCAGGCGCGCTCGCGATGCAGATATTCCGTTGTCCTCGCTCGTCCATCAGCCAGGCCACTTTACCGCCCGCGGGTGAGGCGATTGGGGAGCTTGCAAAAGGAGCGCTCATCACCTGCTCTATGGTGAAAGGAATCCGCGGTTCTGCCGCGTAGATCAAAGCCGGCGAAATCGTGGAGATGAGGAAAAGCAGAAAGGTCTTGGGCGCGTTCATGGCGGATTTTCCATTCTGTCATGAATCGGAGGCTCTCGAGTTCGCGCTGGCAGGTCGCAGGTTGCAGAAGAAGGCGGCAGGTGAGCTAATGCAGAATAGAAATCAATGGAGACAGTGGATCGGGTGTTTGGTTGCCTGCTGGTTCTGGCGGCATGGCACACGGGCTTGGATCTTATGAGGCATACAAGAACCAGCCGATGAATCTGTTATGGGCGCTTTCTGCGTCCTTCGCCGTATGTTTGTTGGCTGCCGTGAACTTGCTGCGAGCCGGACGAAAAGCCGATCGCGCCCTTGCCTGGATCAGCTTCGCCGGGTGTTTGGCCTGGATCGGCTTCGTCGTGTGGTTCGGGATGCTGATCGGAAATGTGTTTGATTTCCGGCCGCTGGTGCACCTGATCTTAACGCTCGTTCTCGCCGTTTTCAGCCTGAGGAGCGCTTTCGGGCGGACCTCGTAAGAACGCCGCGGCGGTGAAGCCACGCGCGAGACTTCGCTCAATCTGAATGCAGTGGCTGCTTCAAAAGCGATTGCACTTCCGCTGGAAGCTTGTCCGCTCCTGCAAGCAGCAAGCTGATTTGCCACATTTCGTGATCTGACATCGAGTGCCCGTAGGCGGGCATTCCGGTTAGGCGGATTCCATTGGCCACTTTCCAGTAAGTCTCCCCGGGCGGATCGTCTGTGACTCCCTTGCCATGGAGCAACAGCGGTGGGGCCGGATACATGCCCTTCGCAGCTGGCGGTTTTTCCGCATCCATGATGCCGTGGCAGAAGGCGCAGTTTTGCCGGTAGAGATGGGCGCCATTCTCCAGATCGGCGACGCTCGCCTGAAACGGCGCACTCTTCGGCGCATATTTTTCAATCTGAGCGTCGAGGCCCATATGGGCCAGCGTCTTTTCGAAAGGAATAGGCGAAGCGGCTGTCGCCACGGGTGCATAGCCAAATCGGAAATAGCAATAGACCACGACCGGGATCAAGATGATCCCCAAGATAAAACCCGTCAAGAATCTCATCTGTTTTTTATCCTCTCTCAGAGAACGTTAACCTTGGTTCAACGGAGCAAAAGATTGCCGGGAAAGCCTAAGCACTTCTATACTTTACTTCTGTTTACGATCACGCCATTGCTTATCGCGCAGCAATCGCCTCCTGCGCCCGCAACAGCAGCGCTCACCATCGACTTGCCGGAAGCCATCGCACGGGCGCGAAAGTACGGCGCGCAAATTGAATCCGCCAACATCGCCGCGGCCCTTGCGAGAGAAGATCGAGCACAAGCAAAAGCGGCGACGCTTCCTTCCGTCAACGCCATGAACCAATTCATCTACACCGAAGGAAACGGCACGCCGTCCGGTGTCTTCGTGGCGAATGATGGTGTTCATGTCTATAACGAACAAGCCGTAGTCCATGAGGATTTGTTTTCGCTCGTTCGGCGGGGCGAAATTCGAGTTGCGGAAGCTGCGGAAGCAGTCGCCAAAGCGAAGGCCGATGTGGCAGCGCGCGGGCTGAATGCGACTGTCATTCAGGATTACTACGCCATCGCTTCGGCTCAGCGGAAAGCTGCGAACGCACAGACCAGCCTAGCGGAAGCGCAGCACTTTCTCGACATCACTCAAAAACAGGAACGGGGCGGGGAGGTGGCGCATGCCGACGTGATCAAGGCTCGCTTGCAGGTGGAGCAGCATCAGCGCGATGTGCAGGATGCCCAGCTCGCAGCGGAGAAGGCGAAAATCGCGCTAGCCGTTCTCATTTTCCCGTCTCTTCAACTCGATTACTCGATTGTGGATGATTTATCGCAAGTCGCGGTTCTTCCGCCGCTTTCCTAAGCGAGCGTCCAGGCGACAACGAAGAGCCCGGATCTACGAGCGGCTCGGGCGAGCGTCAGCGAGGCTCGTTTGGGAATTAGCGTTGCCCGATATGCGTATCTGCCAACCTTTGGATTAGACCTATGGTACGGGATTGACGCCAACCAGTTTGCCGCGGTCTCATCTGAAGCGGAATCCACCGGCCGCAGTACTCTGCCCCATTTTGAAGTGCGAAATCGTCAAAATCTCGGTTATTCGGCGGCGGCCACGCTCACCATACCTGTCTGGAATTGGGGCTCGACTCATAGCAAGGTGAAACAAGCCATGTTGAAGGAGCGTCAGGCCGAGCTTGACCTTACGCTTGCGCAGAAACAACTCCAGGCGGAATTAGCTTCTACATACCGGGAAGCGGAAACAGCATTGTCCCAGGTGCAATCGTTGCGATCTTCCGGCGACCTCTCCGCCGAGAGCCTTCGCCTGACACTGCTGCGCTACGAAGCAGGCGAGGCAACCGCGTTGGAAGTCGTGGATGCCCAGACTACCGCCAGCCAAGCCCGCGGAGCTTACGATGATGGTTTATTGCGCTACCGTGTTGCATTGGCCAATCTGCAGACCTTAACGGGAAATTTTTGATGAAATCGACGACCGAGCGGCTTCTAGCTCTCGCCTGTTTGCTGTTGCTGGCCGGCTGTTCCGGAAAACCGAAAACAGAAGGCGATGCAGGCGGCGAATCGCAGCCCGCCACCCCCGTTCAAGTCGCGACGGCCAAGCGTGACGCCATCCAGCACATCATCACGGCCGAAGCGATTCTCTATCCCGTGAAGCAGGCCAGCATTGTGCCGAAGATTAGCGCTCCCGTCCAGCGATTTCTGGTGCAGCGGGGCGATCACGTTCGAGAGGGACAGCTTCTGGCTGTGCTTGAAAACCGGGATTTGGCGGCGGCCGCGCAAGAAAGTAAGGACCTCTACCAGCAAGCTCAAGCGGCTTATCAGACTACAAGCGCAGCCACCATGCCGGAAGATCTTACAAAAGCTCAGACCGATGTGCAATCGGCACGGCAAACGCTCGACGCAGCAACTAAGGTCTATGAGAACCGGCAGACACTACTTCGCGAAGGGGCTTTGGCGCAGAAATTGGTGGACGATGCTAAGGTCGCCATGGTTCAAGCGCAGAGCCAGTTTGAAACTGCGCAGCAGCATTTGAAATCGCTCCAGACCGTGGCTCGTCCGGAACAGCTAAAAAGCGCGCAGGCCCAGATGGAAGCGGCAAAGGCGCATTACCAGAGCGCGGAGGCGCAGTTGTCTTATGCGGAGGTCCGGAGCCCAATTACAGGCGTCGTCTCGGATCGTCCCTTAAACGTCGGCGAGATGGCGAGCACAGGTTCGGCGGTCATATCCGTGGTCGACATCTACCGGGTGGTAGCGCGCGCAAATGTTCCTGTGCATGAAGCTGCCGCTATTCAAACGGGAAGACCGGCTACCATTTCCGGTCCAGGCGGGGAGGTCAGCGGCAGAGTGACTGTGGTCAGCCCCGCAGTGGATCCGAACACGACGACGGTCGAGATCTGGGTGGAGGCGCCGAATCCGGGCGAGCGGCTGAAGCCCGGCGTTACGGTACAGATTTCGATTAATGCGAATGAAATCGAAAACGCAATTGTGGTGCCGGCGGCAGCGCTTCTGTCGTCAGAAGAAGGCGGCGACAAGGTAATGGTTGCGGGATCTGATTCGCTCGCGCATGAGCGCAAAATCCAGGTCGGTGTTCGATCGGGAGATGAAGTGCAAATTCT
>JAFASD010000202.1 GCA_019244945.1 Acidobacteriaceae bacterium
CATCGTGGCGGGGTACATCTCGATTCCGCTGAGCATCATGTTAGGTCTGGTCAGGTAGATGGAACTGCAATCGAGGGTTCCCTCGGGTCCCATCGAGCAATCCTGGGACAAGGCGCGGTTTGAGATGAAGTTGGTCAACCCGGCCAATAAGCGCAGGCACACACTGATTGTGGTCGGGTCTGGTCTGGCCGGCGCTTCCGCGGCGGCTACGCTCGGAGAGCTTGGCTACCACGTAAGCTGCTTCTGTTTCCAGGATTCCCCTCGTCGCGCGCACTCGATTGCGGCACAGGGCGGCATCAATGCGGCCAAGAACTACCAAAATGATGGCGATAGCGTGTACCGCCTCTTCTATGACACCGTGAAGGGCGGCGACTTCCGAGCGCGCGAAGCCAACGTCTATAGACTGGCGCAGATCAGCGTAAACATCATCGATCAATGTGTCGCGCAGGGCGTTCCTTTTGCGCGGGAATATGGAGGGACTCTAGCGAATCGTTCGTTTGGCGGCGCGCAGGTTTCCCGGACGTTCTATGCGCGCGGCCAAACGGGGCAGCAGCTTCTTCTCGGCGCATATCAGGCGCTCGAGCGGCAAGTGCAAGCCGGAACTGTGACCATGTATCCGCGAACCGAAATGCTGGACCTGATCGTGATCGACGGTCGCGCTCGCGGAATCGTCACGCGCAATCTGGTGACCGGCGAGGTCGATACGCATCTGGGGGACGCGGTGATTCTCGGCACGGGCGGTTACGGGAACGTCTTTTATTTGTCGACAAACGCGAAAGGCTCGAATGTAACAGCCATCTGGCGCGCTCACAAGCGCGGCGCGCTATTTGCGAATCCGTGTTACACGCAGATTCACCCCACCTGCATTCCGGTTTCGGGCGATTATCAATCCAAGCTGACCCTGATGAGTGAATCGCTGCGGAACGACGGCCGCATTTGGGTGCCGATGAAAAAAGGCGACAAGCGGACTCCCGACCAGATACCGGAAACAGACCGCGACTATTATCTCGAGCGGCGTTACCCGAGCTTCGGAAATCTGGTTCCGCGCGATGTTGCTTCTCGCAACGCGAAATATGTCTGTGATGAAGGACGCGGTGTCGGAGAAACCGGCCTCGGTGTTTATCTCGATTTTGGGGATGCAATCCGGCGGCTTGGCCGCAAAGCAATTGAAGAGCGCTACGGAAACCTCTTCGATATGTACCAGCGCATCACGGATGAAGATCCCTATACGGTTCCGATGCGCATTTATCCTGCGATTCACTACACAATGGGCGGTTTATGGGTGGATTATCACCTGATGAGCACGATTCCGGGGCTCTTCGTGATCGGGGAAGCGAATTTTTCGGACCACGGCGCAAACCGTCTCGGCGCAAGCGCGCTCATGCAAGGGCTATCGGACGGCTACTTCATCGTGCCGTATACGGTTGGCGATTATCTCGCGACAAACAAATTGGACAAGGTTGCCGAAACGCATTCCGAAATTCGCAACGCCGTAGCTTGTGTTCAACAGACCGTTCAAAAACTGCTGGGCATTAATGGCAAGCGCACCGTCGATTCCTTTCATCGGGAACTCGGCAAAATCGTGTGGGAATATTGCGGGATGTCGCGCAATGCCCAGGGATTGGAGACCGCAATTGAAGAGATCCGCAGCTTGCGGGAAGAATATTGGCAAAACGTCAAGGTTCCGGGAAGCGGCGATGACTTCAATCAGAGCCTGGAGAAAGCGGGCCGCGTCGCTGATTTCTTTGAACTGGCGGAGTTGATGTGCGTGGACGCGCTCGAGCGGAACGAGTCGTGCGGCGGCCACTTCCGCGAGGAGTATCAAACTGCTGACGGCGAAGCGCAGCGTGACGACGAGGAATTTTCATACGTCGCCGCTTGGGGCTATCGGGGGTACGGTAATCGCGAAGATCTCTCGAAAGAGCCGCTCGAGTTTCAGTATGTGCATCCCAGCCAGAGGAGCTACAAATAGTTGCGAATTAAGCTGAAGATCTGGCGTCAAAAGAGTCGCAACGCGTCCGGCAGATTCGTCAGCTATCCGGTCGAGAACGTGAATCCGGATATGTCTATGCTCGAGTGCCTGGATGTTCTGAATGAGCAGCTGATCCAGCAGGGCGAAGATCCGGTTGCTTTCGAGCATGACTGCCGTGAAGGGATCTGCGGCTCTTGTGGCTTTATGGTCAACGGCGTGGCTCACGGGCCGCTTCCGGCGACTACGGTTTGCCAGCTCACGATGCGCCATTTCAACGACGGCAATGAATTGGTTCTGGAACCGTGGCGCGCGCGGGCGTTTCCGCTGATTAAGGATCTTGTGGTCGACCGCCGATCATTTGATCGCATCATCGCGGCGGGCGGCTATATCTCAGTGTCGACCGGCAGCGCGCCCGATGGCAATGCGATTCCGGTGCCGAAGGAAGCCGCGGACCGCGCGATGGATGCTGCCGCTTGCATCGGGTGTGGCGCGTGCGTGGCTGCATGCCCGAATGCCTCTGCCGCTCTATTCACGGGAGCCAAAATGACTCATCTGGGAATTTTGCCGCAAGGGAAGCCGGAGCGTGATGTGCGCGCGATCCGGATGGTTGCCCAGATGAACGAAGAAGGTTTTGGCGGATGCACCAATATCGGCGAGTGTACCGGCGTTTGTCCAAAGGAAATTCCGCTTGAAGTGATTGCGGCGATGAATCGCGATTATTTCCGCGCAAGCTGGCGCGAGCGCGACAACGTCGTTACCACAATTCGACCCTTCACGGAATGGAGCACGGGGTCAAAGCTGCAAGTTGATCCGCCCTCGGGCCGCTAATTTAATCCGCAATCGTAATGGTCGGCCGCTGCCGTTGTTTGGTCGCTTCGGCTTTCTCGATGACGGTTTTCGCTAGCTTCTCGAATAACGCAACTTGCTTGTTCGGCTCCTTCAGCGTGGCGATGGGGCGTCCGGAATCTCCGCCCTCGCGCGTTTTGGGATCGAGCGGGATTTCCGCGAGAAGCGGCACTTTCATCTGTGCAGCGGTCTTGGCGCCGCCGCCTTTTCCGAAGACGTAAATTTTTTCGCCCCCGTGCTCGAGATAGCTCATGTTTTCGACGATCCCGAGCACTTGCTCGCGTACCTGTTCGAACATGTGGACAGCTTTGCGCGCGTCCTCGAGGGAAACGTCGGACGGTGTCGTGACAACCACTGCCCCGGTGAGAGGCGTGGTTTGAATCAGCGTGAGCTGGACATCGCCAGTGCCGGGCGGAAGATCGATGACCAAATAATCCAGGTTTCCCCACTCAACATTGCGGAGAAATTGCTGCATGACGCTATTCAACATGGGCCCGCGCCAAACCAGCGGTTTGTCTCCTGGATTGAGGAAACCCATCGACATGATCCTGACCCCATGCGCTTCGAGCGGTTGAATGCGTTGGCCGATCGCATTGGGTGTCGCGCGAACACCCATCATGAGGGGCACGTTCGGCCCGTACACATCGGCATCGAGGAGACCCACGGCATTGCCGAGTTTCGCCAGGCTGATCGCCAGGTTTACAGCAACAGTGCTCTTCCCGACGCCGCCCTTCCCGGAGCCGATCGCAATGATGTTTTGAACTCCGGGGATCGGCAGTTTCGGCTGTTCGCCCGGCGCGTGAGGACCCATAAGCTCAAGCTAGCACCAGGCTGGCTTGCGCTTTCAAACCGAATCCTGCGAATTCCCGCTTCTCGAATTTTGGAAACGCCGCGGCTGCAATCATCGCGGCATTATCGGTTGCGAGCCGCGCAGACGGGAAATAAAATCTCAGGCCGATCTGCTCTTTCGCAGCGTTTCGAAGCCCTGCGTTCGATGCCACGCCGCCGCCGACCAAAACCGATTCAGCGCCGATCTGCTCCGCTGATGCCATAGCTCGCCGCAGCAGCTCCTCGATAACCGTGCGTTGAAAGCTGGCGAGCAGATCGAGGGTGGGCTTCGGAGTAGCGGTTAACCATTCCTCGAGCGTCGGATGCTTCATCTCTTTGCGCCGGGCGATTTCGGCGGACAAATCGCGCTCTTGAGTCCAGCGCAATACGGCTGTTTTTAAGCCGCTGAAACTGAAATCAAGCTCGTTGCCTTTCATTTTTGCCAGCGTAAATTTGACTGCTCGCGGATTGCCGTAAGGAGCGAGCCGGTCAATAATTGGACCGCCCGGATATCCAAACCCGAGCAGCTTTGCGACCTTATCGTATGCTTCGCCGGCAGCATCATCTCTCGTTTTTCCGAGCAGTCGATATTCGCCGATGCGGCGAACCTCAAACAAATGCGTGTGCCCGCCACTGACAATCAGCGCGAGCGCAGGGAATTGGATGCCCGGGTTTTTGAGCAGTACCGAAATGATGTGGCCTTCCACATGATTGACCGCGATCAGAGGGATTTCGAGAGCAAAGCAGAGCGCCTTGGCATACGTCACTCCCACCAGCAACGAGCCGACGAGTCCGGGGCCTTCGGTTACCGCAATTGCACTCAAGTCTTCGAGCCGGGCGGCGGCGCCTTCGAGCGCTTGACGGACGACGGGAACAATGGCCCGCAGATGTTCGCGGGAGGCAAGCTCCGGCACGACGCCGCCGTATTTCGCGTGCGTGTCGAGTTGCGACGCGACTACGCTCGAACAGATCCGCGCGCCGTCCTCCACAACCGCCGCCGCCGTTTCATCGCAGGAGCTTTCAATTCCTAAAATAAGGGTTTGCAAGTTTCTGATTTTTATTATGAGCTTCCAGAGGAGTTAATCGCTCAAGAGCCACTGGAAGAGCGCGCCGCTTCACGCATGCTGGTCGTCTCGCGCGAAAAGCAATCTTTTCACGACGATGTTTTCGCGAATTTCAGTAAGTACGTTAGTCCCGGCGATTGCCTGGTTGTGAACGACACTCGCGTATTTCCGGCAAGGCTGCATGGGCATCGCAACAACAGCTCCGGCGCGATAGTCGAAGTTTTTCTAGTTCGCGCAGTCGATCAAGAGGAGATTGTTTGGAACGTTTTGGTGAAACCTGGGAAGCGTGTCCGTGCCGGCGACCGGATTATTTTCGGCGATCGCTTGGAAGCGGAGGTTTTGTCGCAAGGCGATTTCGGCGAACGCACCTTGCGTTTTTCCGCGAGCGAACCGGTGAGTGATTTACTAGAAGAAATCGGCCAGACACCGCTGCCGCCGTATATTCGACGTGCTCCCAGGTCGGCTGATCGGCACCGCTATCAAACTGTCTTCGCTGAGAAAAGAGGCTCGGTCGCGGCGCCTACCGCTGGTTTGCATTTCACACAAGCGATGCTTGACGCGTGCCAGTCGGCTGGAGCAGAAATCGCGCGGATCACTTTGCATGTGGGGCTGGGCACCTTCGCTCCACTGCGGAACGAAAATGTCGCTGAGATTCAGTTGCACGAAGAATATTTTGAGATATCGGATTCGAATGCTCTCAAGATGCGGGGCGCCGGTCGGCTATTTCCGGTGGGCACTACGAGCGTGCGAACTATCGAGACGGCATTGCTTCACGGCGGCCTCAAAGCGATGCAAGGCGAAACGAATCTTTTTATCTATCCGGGATTTCATTTTCGCGGCACCGGAGCGATGCTGACCAACTTTCATCTGCCGCAATCAAGCCTTTTGATGCTAGTCGCCGCTTTCGCTGGGTGGGAACTCACGCTCCAGGCTTACAGGCATGCAGTCGCGCAGAAATATCGTTTTTTTTCTTACGGCGACTGTATGCTTATCGAATAGCCAAGTACTGCTTATAGGCGTCAACGCCGTCGCCCACATACGATTCGAGCGCGCGATATCCATCCTGAGCGGAGCGTGGATCATACAGGAGCCGCCGCCCGATCCGGGAGATATCGAGGACATCATCCACATTTGCTTTCCAATCCTGGGGCGCCCAATCAATCGCATCGGACACTACAGAAGCAACGCCTTCCGCTACGCCATCGGCGGTCACCATGTTGAATGACTCGGTGTAGCTGGGCTGCAGCAGCAAATGCATATGTGCAATGGTCTTCCGGAACTTGGGCCAAGATTGCCATGGATTGAACACGAGGTTTACATTGGGCAAACCGCCGAGCATTTCCTTGAGGGCGGCTAATATGCTGTCGCCGCCCGCTTCCGCGCGACCGCCAGACAACCAGAGTTCGAGAGGAGCGGTGAGATTGCGGCAAATCTCGAGGGCTGCGCCGGCTGCACTCATCAAATTCTTAAGAGGCCGGGTCGCTCCAAAAACGCCGATCCGAAGTGTTCCGCCCCGAAAGCCCTGATGCCACAGGGGAGGTCCTTCCAGCCAATACAGATTCGGCAGATAAACACAAGGAGATCCAAACCCAGCGCGTATCCAATCGCAGAAACGGCGGCTATTTCCCGCCAGATGAACATTGGGTGTGCCGAGTTCGAGATCCATCATTTCGCGCACGAGTTTGATGCCATTGCGATCGGCTTGGAGGAAGCCGACATTCGAGTGACAATTCACGACAAACTCGGTATCTGGAAACTCGATGGAAAGCGATTGCATTTCGGCGGCCGGAATCCAAGGGGCGGAGATGATCACATCGCGAGCGGGCGCGGCGAGTAATTTTTTTCGAAGATCGCTTGCGCTCAGGATCGGCCAAACTTCGGTCGCGATGCCCGCGCGCCGGAGCACTTTAGCGGTATTGATGGCTGCAACACCGAGGCCGATGTGGCTGATGTTCCGGTTTGCGGCAAAATTCTTATAAGCAAGGATCACGCTCATCTATTGGGCCTCCTCTAAACGGCCGAATCGGTCGATTTGAGGATTACTTGTCGAGCGCACGCGCTGGCGGAATTTTGCGCGTAAGGATCTGATTTTCTTCGAAAAACTTTTTTTTAGAAATTTGTTACGAGGGTTTGGAGCAGCCGGTCAGATCTTCAGCAGGGATCTCAAACGCTTGGTCTGAATGCGGCTCACCGGGATTTCGGTTTGTTTCTTGTCATCCATCTTGAGCTGGAAGCTCGATTTGAACCAGGGAATCACTTCGCGAATTTTGTTGATGTTCACCAGAAAGGAGCGATGAACCCGCCAAAACAGGTTGGGATCCAGATTGGATTGAAGCTCCTCGATGGTGCGATAGTTCGATTGCCCTTCGAATTGCGAGGTCACCACTGTGATCAGCCCGTCGTCGATGGTCGCGTAAATCATATCTTGCGCATCGACGATCAGGTTTCGGTTGTTGCTTTTGACCAGTAACTTCGTACGCTGGGCCGTTTTCGGGTCGGCAGTCTGGACAGTTGTCTCGGGCGAGGCTTGTTTCTCCTCCAAGGTTCGGCGGGCGCGCGCTATGGAATCGGCTAGCCGCTCTTTTTCCACCGGTTTGAGCAGATAATCCAGCGCCTCCAGGCGAAACGCCTCGATCGCATATTGATCGAAAGCGGTAGTCAGAACGAAGTGCGGAAGATGCCCGCCCTTCTGACGCAATTGACTGATAACTGCCAAGCCGTCTAATCCAGGCATTTGCACATCCAGGAAGACGAGATCCGGCTCGGCCTTGTCGATCAGCTTGAGGGCTTCCAGTCCATTCGAGGCTGTTTGGACAACCTCGATTTCTGGGAAATCTCTCAGCAGGTAAGACAGCTCTTCGCGCGCGAGTTGCTCGTCATCGGCAATGAGCGTCGAAATGGTTCCTGTGACCTCCTGCGGCATGGTAAATGTTAGTATAGCTGAGGGTTGCGCGACGGCTACTCCGAAGCGGGCGTGCCCCTTTCTCTACGCCTCCGCAAGCAATCGCCGCCTTCGAGGAGGAGTTCAATTGTCAAAGCAAGCTAATGCCAGTATTGCGC
>JAFASD010000113.1 GCA_019244945.1 Acidobacteriaceae bacterium
AGCCCGCCGAGGCGTCCCCCTCGACTGAGCCGAAACCCACTCGCGTTGGCGGGAGCGTCATGCAATCTAAGTTGGTAACCAGGGTTAACCCTGTTTACCCGGCCACGGCCAGGGCGGCTGGGATTCAGGGAACTGTGCTCCTCGAGACGGTGATTTTGAAAGATGGAACGGCTGGAGAAATCACAGTTACCTCATCTCCGAACGATGATCTATCGCAAGCTTCGCTCGAAGCTGTCCGACAGTGGCGCTGGTCACCGGTGCTGCTGAACGGGCAACCCATCGAAGTTGTGACGCAGGTGCGGATCAACTACACGCTCGCTCCTTGAGATAGAAACCAGCCGGGCGGGGACGCCCGCCTCACGATTTCGCTTTCTGCCACAATGGCGAGTTATGAAAAGAACTTTGATTTCGGGCTTGGTGGCATCCGTCGGCCTTTCAGCGGCTACCATTACAGGCTCTGTTTTTGACCCAAGCGGCGCGTCGCTACCTGACGCGAAAGTCTCAATTTTGGAACCGGACACTTCGCTGAAACAGGACACAACATCGGGCGCGACAGGCAAATTCAGCTTTGAAGACCTCCCGGCAGGACAATACATCCTGCGCATTGAAAAACCCGGATATGCGGTACTGCTGCGCGAGTTTACAGTTCAGCAGAGTTCGAGCGTCGAGCGCGGATTCAGCTTGCAGTTACCCGCGGCCAAAAAGGATGTCGGAGCAAACGGGAAACAAGCGGCGCAACTGCCCGATATAGGCGAACCAAGACGCATCCGCGTAGGAGGCAAGGTCATGAATTCGATGCAACTGCATAAAGTGCAACCGGTTTACCCGGCTACAGCTAAGGCGGCTGGGATTCAGGGAACTGTGCTCCTCGAGACCGTAGTTTTGAAAGACGGAACCGCCGGAGAAATTACGGTTACCTCCTCTCCTGACGATGATCTATCGCGAGCTTCGCTCGAAGCTGTCAGGCAGTGGCGCTGGTCACCCGTGCTACTACATGGGCAACCTATTGAAGTTGTGACCCAGATGCAAATCAATTTCACGCTCGCTCCTTGAATCGGAGCAGCCGGGCGGTGACGCCCGCCCCACAATTCGCCTTCTGGCACAATGGCGAGATGGCGCGGGAAAAACTAGACCAGCAGGAGATCCATTCCGCTCTGCAGCAGCTTTCCGGATGGGAGATCAGGAATGAGAAGCTCCATCGCGACTATAAATTCCCCGATTTTGCCCATGCTATCGGCTTCATGACCACCGCCGCGGTGCTCATCGAGAAAAAGAACCATCACCCGGAATGGTTCAATGTTTACAACCGCGTATCGGTCGATCTTACCACGCATGATGTAGGTGGAATTACACGCAATGATACAGAATTAGCCGAATTGCTCAATCGCATTGCGGCCCGGTTGACGTAAGTTCTTGCGATGAAGCCGCACGTGGCAGTACTCCTGCTGGCGAGTTCGGTTGTCCATGGGGGAGAGACCCTTCCGCAACAATCGTTCGCATCGATCGATGCAATTGTGAACGAGGCTGTTAGCTCCGGGCTGATTCCCGGGGCGGTGCTGATTATCGGACACAAGGGCGAGGTAATCTATCGCCAGGCATACGGGTGGAAATCGCTCGTCCCGAAACGCGAGCCGATGGCTATCGACACAATCTTCGATGCCGCTTCCTTGACGAAAGTCATGGCCACGACGCCCTGCGTCATGAAGCTGTTCGAACGGGGCAAAATACGGCTCGATGATCCGGTCACAAAATACCTGCCGGAATTTCAGGGCGGCAAGAGCGACATTACCGTCCGGCTTCTGATGACTCACTTTTCGGGAATGCCGCCGGATCTGATTCTGGTTCCGCGCTGGAGCGGTTACCAGACGGGTATCGAGAGAGCGCTAAAAACCACGCCAGTTGCGCCTCCCGGGGCGCATTTTATCTATAGCGATATCAATTTCGTGCTGATGGGCGAAATCGTTCGGCGCTTGTCCGGCGAGAGTCTGGCGCAATTCGCACACGAGCAGATCTTCGCTCCGCTCGGGATGAACGACACTGAATTTTTACCCCCCGCCTCGCTTCAAGCGCGAATCGCGCCGACCGAGATCGATGAAGACACGGGCCAGCCGTTCCGCGGAATTGTTCACGATCCGACCTCCCGATATATGGGTGGCATCGCAGGCCACGCAGGCGTCTTCACAACGGCGGACGATCTGGCGAGGTACGCCGAGATGATGCTGGGAATGGGACAGCGCGAAGGTGTCCGGATTTTTGCGCCTATGACGGTGCAGAAATTCACCGAGCCGGCAAGCCCCGCGGACCAACCGATTTTGCGAGCCATCGGGTGGGACATGGATTCGCCTCTTTCGAGCAATCGCGGGGAGCTGTATCCGATCGGATCCTACGGGCACACGGGCTTTACCGGCACATCCGTGTGGCTCGATCAGACGACAAACTCGTTCATCATACTGATGACCAATGTCGTTCACCCCAAGCGGGGAAAATCCTTAAGCTCTCTGCGATCGAGACTGGCGACGGCCGTAGCAGCATCCTTCGGAATCAATCTCCCGCAAAACGTGACACTCACGGGTTACAACGAGACGCTTACCGGGGCCGGCGTGCATCGAGTGGTGAGCAGAAATGTCAAAACCATGACGGGCCTGGACGTGATGGAAGAAGAGGGTTTTCGCGAGCTGAAGGGCAAGCGGGTCGGCTTGATCACGAACCAAACCGGCTTGGATCGCAATGGCCGAAGGAACGTGGATGTCATGCTGCGAGCCGGAGTGAACATCGTCACGCTGTTTTCCCCTGAGCATGGCATCAGCGGCAGTGCAGATTCAGATGTCCCCAGCCGGAAAGATCAACAAACTGGTTTGCCCGTGATCAGCCTCTATGAGGCTAACCAGCGGCGACTTAAGGCTGAGCAGATGCAGAATCTGGACGCCATCGTTTACGACATTCAGGACGTGGGGGCACGATTCTACACGTACTCGTGCACCATGCTGTACGCCCTGGAAGAAGCAGGAAAAGCGCGGAAACCCTTTTTCGTTCTGGATCGCCCTAACCCGATCACCGGTACGCACGTGGAAGGGCCGCTGCTGGATAAGAATCTCGATTCGTTCGTCGGATGTTACGACATTCCCCTTCGCCATGGGATGACCTTTGGGGAGTTGGCCACCATGGCTAACAACGAGCAGCATTGGCGCGCGGAACTGCACATCTTGAAAATGACGAATTGGCAGCGGGGGGATTGGTTCGACAGCACGACGCTCACCTGGATCGATCCATCTCCGAATATGCGCAGCCTCAGCGCCGCATTGCTATACCCGGGAGTCGCCATGCTCGAATACAACACAAACTATTCGGTTGGGAGAGGAACGGATGCGCCATTCGAGCAGATTGGCGCAGATTGGATGCAGGGGCAGACGCTTGCTGAATACTTGAACTCGCGGTACATTCCCGGCGTGCGTGTGTACCCGACTAAATTCAGGCCGGCAACCTCTAATTTTGCCGGTCAGGAGATTGAGGGGATTCGATTCGTCATCACGGACCGGGAAGCGTTTGACAGCACCCGTTTGGGAATCGAGATTGCGGCAGGTTTGGAGAAGCTGTTTCCGGGGAAAATCGATATTGACAAATGCAAGTGGTTGATCGGGAATCGCGAAATCATGAATAAGATCGAGTCAGGAGCCGATCCGAGCGCGATTTGGTCTGAAGCACAGAAGGAAGCGGGGGAATTCGCGAGTAGGCGGAAGCCTTACCTTCTGTACTGACTGCCAAAACCTGATCGGTTCGAGGGGCTCACCCTTCGACGGACTGCGAGGTGTGCTTAGTCTTGCTTCCCCGCGGTCTGCCGCGGCGCCTAGGCTCAGATGGAAGGGCAACGATATCGGATTGCCCATTTTCAACCATGGAAACGGCTGCAGTTGCATCTTTCAGCCAAGCCGGGGGTCGACCGCGGCGGCGTCCTCGACCTCTCGCCAAACGTTCCAGGGTCAGGATCGCTTCTTCTAACTGTTCGCGCTCGAGCCGCAGCTCAGCGAGCATTTTGTCGACGTCCAAATTATTTACCCCCCGCGATCATGGTTTTAAACCGGTAGCACCTGTGTTTCGTATTACGTATCGGTAACTCTGCGCGATTTAGCCGAAGTTTAATTCGTATTAAGCTACACATTCAACAAAACGGAGCCGACTTAAAAGAGGATTAGTCCTAGTAGTACTGCCCTGTTTGGAAACCTCAGGGAAAATGACGGATTTTTCCCAATTTGGTTCTATGCGTTTCGATTTTTCCAGTAAAAGTAAAAAGGCACGCTCAAACCCATGAGAACTAAGCCCATTACTGATTCCCTAGGGCGGGTTTGCAGCGTGCTTACCAGGAGAAAAGCCGCCATGCCGACGAATAGTACTGGGACGAGGGGGTACCCAAAGACGCGGTACGGGCGCGGCAGGTCCGGGGCCTTTTTCCTCAGGACAAATACGGAAAGCGCGGTCATTAAATACAAAACCCAGTTTCCAAATATGACGAAATTGTAGAGGTCATCGTACCAGCCGCTGAGGACAACTACGCAGGACCAGCCACACAGCATGATCATGGAATTGCCGGGCGTCCGGTGTACCGGGTGCACAACAGCGGCCGAACGGAAGAAGAGACCATCGCGCGCCATCGCGTATGGCACTCGGCCGCCGGAAAGAATGGAACCGTTTAGCGCGGCGAATATAGAGATGAGAACGGCGATGGTCAAGGCGCCGGCAGCAGCGCGTCCATATAGACTCGACATCATATCTGCCGCGACGCGGTGGCTCGAAGCAACCTGCGCCGGAGTCAGGACATAGAAATAGGCGACATTAATGAACAAATAAGTCGCGATCACGGCTGCTGTGCCGAGGATCAAAGATCTGGGCAGGTTGCGCTGCGGCTCACGAATCTCGGAAGCAACCATACTCACGTTGTTCCATCCGTCAT
>JAFASD010000278.1 GCA_019244945.1 Acidobacteriaceae bacterium
CCAGGAAACGAGCTCGTCTCGCCCCGGCTACGCTCCCGTCGCCAATCCAGGTGAGCGACGGGAGGCTCCGTCGGGAACGAGACCCAACCCACAAGTTTTGCCCCACCAGGCAAATCAGGTGGCAGTAGACAAAACATCATAGGAGAATCTCTATGCCAGAACAAAGAGGCGGCCGCCCCATCGCGGCTTCACAGCGGCCCACAGGCGGCGATAAGGCCATCGCCACCGGCAAGAAACAATATTTCCGGCGCAAAAAGGTTTGCCGATTCTGCGTCGACAAAGTCGATGACATCAATTACAAAGATTCCAGATTGCTCATGAGTTTTATCTCCGAGCGTGGAAAGATCACCCCGCGGCGCATCTCCGGTGTTTGCACTCCGCATCAGAAGCGTTTGAGCGAGGCTATCAAGCAAGCCCGCAACATCGCTTTGGTTCCTTTCGCATCGAGATTGTAGGAATCCGGAGGAAACATGGAAGTCATCCTAAGAGAAGACGTCGACAAAGTTGGCGCGCGCGGATCCGTGGTCAAGGTAGCCGATGGATATGCCCGCAATTTCCTGCTGCCCAAACGTCTGGCAGTTCCTGCAAGCGAAGCCAATAAGAAAATCGTCGAGCAGGAACGCGAAGCTTATCTGCGACGCGAAGCCAAAATCAAGAGCGAATCGGAAGATCTATCCAAGCTGATGACGAACGTCACCGTCACCTTTCACCAGAAGGTCGGCGAGAACAATCAGCTCTTCGGGTCGGTTACGGCCAAAGATATCGCAGATGCTCTCGAAGCTCAGAAGTTCCACATCGAGCGGCGCAAGATTCAGCTCGATGAACCCATTCGCACCATCGGCGAGCATCAGGTCACGTTGCGCTTGCATCGAGACGTGTCCACTCAGATCAAAGTAATCGTTGAGCCCGAACAGTAATCTGCTGTACCTGGATCCTGACAAACTCCTGGAAGCGACGCCGGGCGAGGTGCTCGAAGCAGCCGCGCGTGGTCACCTCGGCTTGGATCACCGCTTTCTTCATGCGCTGTTGGATCGTCCGGAGGAATCATTGCGCGCTGTGTTAGCGTTTGCTGAGCGCGATCACATTGATGACAAGGTCGATCTCGATTCCGATCTGATCTCTCTCTTCCGCTATTGGAATGCGCGTGAAGGCATACCGTTCCTCATCCGCTACGTCAAAGAAGACCCGGAAAGCGTACCGGACGAAGCCATCGAGGCTTTGGTCCAATTCGGCGAGGCGGCTTTAGAGCCACTGCTGGACCTTTATAAAGAACTCGACGAGTCGGAAAGCGGAGAAGTAGCGTTCATCCTGGCAAGTCTTGGAATTCGCGACGAGCGGATTCGAAACATCTTGCTTGATCGGCACAACCATGATCCGGACGATGCAGGCCTTCTTCTCGAGATTTATGACGGACGCGAAACGCCTCCCCTTTCTAACGAGGAAGAGTTCGACATTTGGGCTTCATATTCCGAAAGAGCCAGCGTACCCACTGAACTGCTGGATGAAGATGAGCGCGCCGCATTGCTCGATCATCCTGTTGCATCGGTCCGCGCGACAGCCGCGAGCTCCTTCTTTAATCGCGACGTATCCGCAGCTCAACTGAAAAAGCTGCTGAATCTCGCGAAGCACGACGAATCGCCTGCGGTCCGCGCCCGCGCCTGGGAGGCGTTGACAAATTCTACGGAAGAGACCCAAGTTGTGGAGGCGATGCTCGCAGCCTTGCGCAATCCGGAAACAACGGTGGAGGAGCTCGGCGGATTACTGGTTGGGCTTGCGCCTGAGGCCGATCGCATCGAAGTTCGAGCTGCGATCACGAACCTGTACGGCAGACCCGAAGGCCGGGCCAAAGCGCTAGAAGCAATGTGGCGCTCTCTACATCCGAGTTTTCGCGATTACTTTCCGAAGCATCTGGATGACGCGGATTTGGAGATCCGGCGAGGCGCGGTCTGGGGGGTTGGCTATCACGCGATCAAATCCGAGCTCGACCGGCTAAGAAAGTTCTTCGATGATGAGGACCTGCGCGGCGACGCTCTGTTTGCTTACGCGCTGGCTCTGCCGACCGAGATCTCTCATGGCCGCATGAAAGGTCTGCTCGCGCGAATTGAGAAAGACGCGCGGGGGCTGTCTGAATTGGACGAGACACTGGTAAAAGCTGCGCTCGATGAGCGCCTGATGCTGGCCGGGAAAGAGCCGTTTTTCATGCAGCAGGAAGATTGAGTTGCCCTGAAAAAAAATGGCCCAGATTCAGGCACTGAGACCTGAACCTGGGCCCCTCCGAGAGAGCGGTGTCGTTGTTACTGCTTCGGAGAAGAGCTGGCCGGAGCGGCGTTGTTTTCCGTGCTCGGATTGGTGCTCTTGTTTTTCTTGACGTGCTTCTTGTGAACCTTGGGCTTCGCTGTCGTGCTCTGCGCCTGGGTAGAAGTCTGCGGCGTGTTCTGAGCCTTCTTCGCTGCCTTGGGAGCAGCCATCAGGAAAGGAACCGCAACGACGGTCAATAACGTGGATGTGAATAGCTTTTTCATTTGTTTTCTCCTTCAACTAGTGGCGGACCTTTGAATGTGAGGCGAACAGGTGGAGGCTGCGGCAGCTTCTTATTTTTTGATTGTTTTTGCCGCCGTCTTTCTGTTCGCTTCTCTCGCCGCTCACAACTCTAATTTGCCTGTTTGCGCGGTTTCCCGCCATCGCCTGAAACAGCGAATTTTGATCCCTTGTTTGGGGGATAGCGCCCAGCGGTTTTTAATGAAAGAATCGTCATCGTGCGTCAGTCGAATTCAATCACCAGGGCACATTTGCAACGCCTTCTGCTGCTTGGGCTTTTCCTTTCCGCGATGCTGCTGCTTTCCGCTTTGCTCGTCGCGTTACGGACTATTCACCAGATCGATCGCAATACACAGACGTTTGCAGAACGGCAGGCCTTGGCGAAAGGAGCCATCGATGAGATCGAAAAACAGCAAAGCGAATTGAATAGTCGATGGTTGCAACTGGCGCGCAAAAAGGATCTCGTGCGCCGCGAAGAAATTCTGGATCAATTGACCCAGAACCGCCAGCAGATGAGCAGCGCGCTCGAATCCGCCTATGAGCAGGCTGAGTTGTTGCGCGAAAGCATTTACCAGGAAGGTCATGGACTCGTGCGCTGGACCGTATGGCTCTTCGCTGCGTGCGTCGTCTTGTCCCTTCTGTGCGCTACTTGGGTGGTGCAAGCATCGACTGGATTGTTTCGAAAGTTGGAACAGCAGGCGGCTGAACTGACCAAGATGCAATACCAATTTCTAGAAACACAAGAAGACGTCGCACGGCGTTTTTCACATGAATTGCACGACGAGCTGGGGCAGGCCTTAACGGCGGTAAAGGCGAATCTGTCGGCTTTGCGCAGCATCGTTTCCGATGAAGCTCGCATCGATGATTGCTCGCGTCTTGTGGATCAGGCGATCAAAGATGTGCGAGACATGTCACAGCTTCTGAGGCCTACGATTCTGGACGATTTCGGCTTAGACGCCGCGCTCAAATCGTTAACCGACAGCTTTTCTCAGCGGACAGGCATACAAGTCGAGTACCGCAGCGATATGAACGGACGCCGCTTGCGCGATGAAACCGAGACTCACCTGTTCCGCATAGCCCAGGAAGCTTTGACGAATGTGGCGCGCCATTCCCAGGCCACCTCCGTCTCGGTCGAACTACTGTCTCATGGAGATGAAGTGGCCTTGACTATTCGAGACAATGGGCGTGGATTCGAGATAACGGAGCGACGCCCCGCTTCTGGTCTGGGTTTGGCAGGCATCGAGACTCGAGCGCGCGGCTGCGGCGGAAAGGTGACCATGGAAACAGCGACAGGAAAAGGTTTGAGAATTGAGGTGACGTGTCCGACTACTTCTTTGACATCGCAATTTGCGATGTCAAAAGACACGAAATCATAGCGGCAATCGCGAACATGTCCGATCGGGCCATAAAAATTCTGCTTGCTGACGACCACACGATTGTTCGTCAAGGTCTCAAGCTCATCCTCTCGGCGAATCCGGATTTGCAAGTAATCGGCGAAGCAGCGAATGGCCGCGAAGCCGTGGATCTCGCCCAGAAGCTCCGCCCTGACATTGTTCTGATGGATGTCGCGATGCCCGAGTTAAATGGTATCGAAGCAACGCGGCGCATGGTCGAAACGAATCCTCGGTTGCGCGTTCTCGTATTGAGCATGCACAAGGAGGCCGTGTACGTCCGCGAAATTCTAAAGGCGGGCGCCCGCGGCTACATTCTCAAAGACGCCATCGATACCGAGTTGCTGAATGCAGTGCGCTCCGTAGCCCGCGGCGATGGCTACATCAGCCCTTCCGTTTCCGGCGCGCTGTTGAGCGATTACCGGCAGAACGTAACCGATCCAGTTGATCTGCTATCGAGCCGGGAACGCGAGGTGCTCCAGCTGATCGCCGAAGGAAAAACAAACAAAGAAATTGCGACTCGCCTGAACCTCAGCGTGTATACGGTCGACTCCCATCGCGCCAAGATTATGGAAAAGCTCAACCTGCACAGCACCGGAGAACTCGTCCGCTTCGCCATGAAACACGGGCTCGTGGATTAGTTCGGGTGAGTCGCGTATTGGCTGCTCAAATGCGGCGTAGCTTCCAACGTCCGCGCGCGAACACCAGCAGGCTGATCACAGCCATAACGGTGTTTGCTACTGGAATCGCCGTGAACACTCCATCGACACCAAGGCCCGTATGATTTGCCAGAAACCAGCCAAGCGGTATTTCGCACAGCCAGAAGCTAACGATGTTGATTAGCGTTGGGGTGACGGTATCGCCCGACCCGTTGAACGCCTGAATCATTACCATGCCGAACGCATAGCTCAGATTGCCGTAACCGATGATGCGAAGACAATCCGAAGCAAAATTGGAGACCACCGGATCCGCCGAAAAGAACGATACGATCAAATGCGGAGCAAAGATCAGCACGGCAGCTATTGAAACCAGATAGATGGCGTTATAGCCGCCGGTAACATAAACTGCACGCTCAGCTCGCTCGGGTTTCTTCGCCCCCAGATTTTGGCCCACCATGGTAGCCGCCGCTCCGCTCAATCCCCACGATGGAAGAATGATGAACATGAAGATGCGTATACCGATTGTGTAGCCCGCCACGGCAAGACTTCCGAAGGTGCTGATTATACGAACCAGCACAATCCAACTCGTGTGCGCAATGAGGAACTGCAAAACGCCAGTAGAAGACACGCGAATCAGCGATCCGATCACATCAGGCGCCAGCCTCAGATGCCGCGCAGTGAGGTGCACGCGCGCGCTTCCGTTTGTCAGCATCCAGAACTGATACACCACCCCACAAGAGCGGCCGATGAGCGTAGCGGTTGCGGCTCCCGTAACGCCAAGCTTCGGAAACGGCCCTAGGCCGAAGATGAAGCAGGGATCCAAAAGCAAGTTGATCAGGTTCGACACCCACAGCACACGCATCGCGATCGATGCGTCACCCGCTCCCCGAAAGATTGCGTTGTTCAGAAACAGAAGCATCACCACCGTTGTTCCTCCGAATACGATCTCGGTATAGCGATGACCACCCGCGATGAGCATCTGGTCCGCGCCCATGAGATGCAGCAGCCCATGGGCGAAGATCATGCCGGGAATGCCCATGGCGAGAGCGACGCCGATTCCCAGAAAGATCGATTGCATTGCCGCAGTGGCAGCTCCTTCCGGGTCTTTTTCTCCGATGCGCCGCGCGACCATCGCCGTAGTGGACAAGCTCACACCGAGCGCGACCGAGAACACCAGCGACAGCATGGATTCCGTGAGGCCGACGGTCGCGATCGCATTCGCTCCGAGGCGTGACACCCAAAACACATCAACCACAGCAAATAACGACTCCATCAACATCTCCAACACCATTGGGATCGCGAGCAGAAAAACCGCCCGGCTGATGGAGAGTCGGGTGAAGTCTTGATGCGTTCCTTTGATGGCTTCGGATATGGTTTGCCAAACGCCCGCTTTCGCCCGGGCCGATATTTCTTCTGCTTGCATAAAGGCTCCAGTTCGCGCTAAGAGGCGCGAGATTCACAGAGACAAAACTAAGTTAGGAGGGGTTTATGCGATCGCGACGACCGCAGGCCCCAAAAAAGGACGCGCAGTAATAATGCGCGGGCTTTCGGCTGTGGTCAGATCGATTCGCATAGACGTAGGTCGGAACGAGTTCCCGATAGCATTACTATAGCCGGAGCGGATTGTGAAAGCAAGCAGAGTTGCAGCTGGGACTCTTCTTTGACCGCATCACTCAGTCCGCAAAGCCACAGTCGGGTCAATCGATGCCGCGCGCAAGGCTGGCGCGAGACAGGCTAACGCAACCGTGCCCGCCAGGATAAGAGGAACAGCGACGAAGGTCATATGGTCGAATGTAGAGACCTTAAACAGCATACTTTTCAGCAGCTGCGTGAGCGCGGATGATGCAAGAAAGCCCAACGCGATCCCAATAGCAGCCGGCTTCATGCCATCGATAAGAACGATGCGCCCGACCTCCTTCGGGTTTGCGCCGAGCGCCATGCGAATTCCGATTTCCGCCGTTCTTTGGCTGACGTTGTAAGAAACAACCCCGTAGAGTCCAATCGCCGCAAGCACGAGCGCAGCCGTGGCAAACAAGACGAGGAGGCTGGCGCTAAAACGTCGATCAGCCGTCGACTGTGTGCTGATTTGAGCAAAGGTCCTAAGATTGTGAACCGGCAAGTCAGGATCGAGTCGCCGAACCACGCTCTTAATATTGCGGCTCACCGCAATCGGATCAGCGCCGGTGTGTACCAGGCCATAGAAACTGGTCGAAATGCCGTCACGCAGGGGCCGATAAATAGTGGGCTCGACGCCGGTCGCCGCATCAGTGGGAACATCGCCGACGATGCCGATAATTTCGAATTCAGGGAACGGGTTGCCGGAAGGATCAGGAGGCAGACCGGCGTCAGTTCCAAACTCCAATACCTGGCCGATTGGATCCAGACTTGGAAAGAATTTCCTGGCAGCGGATTCGCTGATGATCGCCTTCCCAGGCGACGGATGTTTGTCGTCAAAGCCAATGCCGTCCTCAGCGTTAAAGAAACGGCCGCGAACCAACGGAATGCCGGCTGCACGGAAATATCCCGGATCGACCCGGCGATTCAGGAGATCCATCATGATTCGAGGCGGCAAAGGATGACCTTTGATGTGGAACACCGAATCGGACCAGTGACCAGCCAGCGGCGGATAACTGACCAGACCAGCCGATGTTACTCCCGGAACACTGCGAAGCTCCTCGGCAAAGCGGCGCACAAAGTTGCTGACCATTTGGCGATTTTTGTAAGCTGCTTCCGAAAGCGATATCTGAAAGGTGAGAGCGTTTTCCGCCCGAAACCCGGGCGGCACGTTTTGCAAATTCAGGAAACTGTGCAACAACAAGCCTGCGCCGATCAGCAGAACAAGCGACACCGCCACTTCCAACCCGACTAGAACCTGGCGCAGAAACGTATGAGGGCGGCCTGCCGTAGCGGAGCGGCTGGTATCTTTCATCCCGCCGATGAGATCGGTTCGAGACGCAGCCAAGGCTGGAAACAAACCTGCCGAGATTCCGCTGAGCAGCGCCATTCCTGCCGTAAACAGAAGGACAGAGCTGTCTATATGGATGTTGGCGACTTGTGGAAGCTCTTCCGCGCCTGGCGCATAGGCGGCCAGTAAGGACGTCATCCAATTGGCGACAAGCAGGCCAGCAGCGGCGCCGATGAACGCGATGACAATGCTTTCGATGAGTAGTTGACGAACGATTTGAAGCTTGCTAGCTCCTACCGCGAGTCGGATTGCCAACTCGCGCTGGCGGCCAAGAGCGCGCGTGAGAAGGAGATTCGCAATATTCACGCAGGCAATGAGCAGCAAGCAGCCAACGGCGCCAAGCAGAACCAGCAACGCGGTTTTCACGTCGCGGACGAGATAGGCGTTAAATTCAATAACTGTAGCGGAGCTACCCATAATCTCGTTTGGATGGATACGGCGAATGTTTTGGACGATGCTCGACAATTCTTCTTGCGCCGATGCCGCTGAATAGCCAGGCGCCAAGCGGCCGATCACTTGAAAAAAGTGGTTGCTGAACGTGATTCGATTAGAAACGGTCAGCGTACGCTTGAACGGAACAATTACCTCAGCGGGTTCCCCTGGGTACACAAAAGTTTTGGGAAGCACGCCCAGAATGACGTAGTCGCTTCCGTCGAGCCTCACCTGCTGCCCGAGAACATTCCGCGCACCCCCGAAACGCTGTTGCCAAAAGCGATATGACAGCACCACCACGTGAGGCCCCTCATATTGGTCTTCACTGCTATCGAAAAAGCGCCCCAGGATAGGCTGTGTGCCGAGTATGGCGGGAAAGGTGGGCGAGCAAGCAATCGCATTGATGTGCTCGGGGGTGAACGATTCGCTCCTGCTCGAGATGTTGAAGTCGATCAACTGCACAGCCGAAACAGCAGATAGCGAGCGGGCATGCTGCTGCCATTCGTCAAAGAGACCAGGACTGACAACGTTGAATGCATCTTCAGGGTTGGTGCCGATGACGAAGCTCTCGAACGCGTTGACAAGCGTCTCGGGATGGGGGTAGGGGAGCGGTCGCAACAATACCGCGTTCACCACGCTAAAGATAGCCGCTGTGGCCCCGAGTCCTAGCGCAAGCACAAGAACAGCAATGCAAGTGAAAGCAGGTCGGGCGCGCAGCTGGCGCAACGCCAAACGAAGGTCTTTGAGTAATCCAGTCAAAACATTGCTCAAAGACGCACGTCGGCGACCAACGTTCTAATCAAATGAGGTCAGTGCTTTAAGAGCTACTGTGTGGCTTTGCGCTGCGCGTTTTCGAACAGTCCTACCTCGGATTCGAACGAACAGTTTACTGGCCTGGCACGAGAGTCGTACGATCCCTCGCGTCAAGCCACCGGAGCTATTCTTCTTCCTCTTCTTCGCCCGGTTCTTGGGCGGCCTCTTGCAGTAACGGAGGCGAGAGTTGTGTCAGCAGCTTGTCCGCTTTCTCTTCTTCGGCCAGGGTCTGAGCCAGCAGTCGCGCGACCTTGGTTTGCCCTAACTGTTCGGCGACCGTGCGAAGAGTCCCGTAGCCGGAAATCTCGTAGTGCTCGACCTTCTGAGCGGCAGCAACCAGCCCCAAGTCGGCAATAGCTTCCTCTTTTTCCTTGCCTTCGGTGATCGTTTCTTGCCCTTCTTCCACCAAGCCCTGCATTGCCTTGCATGGCTTTGCTTTGGCTCGCGCTCCAAGCAGCTCGAAGGCTTGCTTCAGCCGCTCGACATGGCCCTTGGTCTCTTCCAAGTGATTTGTGAAAGCCTGTTTGAGTTTTGGATCGTGCGCCGCTTTCGCCATCTTCGGCAGCGCCCTCACCAACTGGCCTTCGGCATGAAGCAGGTCTTGCATCTCTTCGACTAGCAATTCTTCAAGTGCTGGCATGGTGTATCTCGTTCTCCTCCTCAGGTGGACGCCGATAGACCTGTTCCGTTTCCGCAACAACATCAATTGCCGCGCGGATCCGTAATAATACTTGTGATTCACGCGGTCGAGAGCTTGCGTTTGCGCAGCTCGTCGAATCCCACGGCCGCAATGATTACTGCGCCGATAATCACTTGCTGCCAGTAGGGATTGATGCCCAGAAGATCGCTGCCGTTTGAGAGCAGCCCCATGATGAACGCACCGATGAGGGTCCCGATCACGCTTCCCTCCCCGCCCACCAAGCTGCCTCCACCGATCACTACCGCTGCGATGGCCTGCAGCTCATAACCCTGCCCGGCCGTAGGCTGTCCGGTCATCAGCCGCGAGGCCTCGATCATCCCCGCCAATCCCGTCAACATTCCTGCGATTGCGTACACGGTGGTGAGATGGAACTTGATCGGAACACCGGCGTAGTAAGCCGCGCTCGAGTTGCTCCCGATAGCAAACGCATACCGGCCGAGTTTCGTGTTCTCGAGCAGAAAATGCATCAGCACCGCGCAAGCTGCGAGCACCCACAGTGAAAACGGTATTCCAAGCAGACTGCCGTCGCCTAGAAACGAAAAAGCATCCGGAATCCCGTGGACCGGCAATCCCTTCGAGACAACCAGCGCAAAACCCCGATACGCTTCGAGAGTTCCGAGCGTGACGATAAACGGGCTAATGCGAAGACGGGTGATCATCAGGCCGTTTAAAAGCCCGCATATGAGGCCACAGCCTATCCCGACCGCAATTCCTAATAAAATTGGCAGCCCGGATTTGATGGCCATCGTGCCAAACAGCCCCGCAACGGCAAGAATGGAGCCGACAGACAGATCGATTCCCCCCGTGATGATGACCAGCGTCATACCCAAAGCCATGATGTTGATCACTGCCGTTTGCCGCGCGACGCTGGCGAGATTGATTCGCGTCAGAAAGTGCGGAGTCGCAATTGTCAAAGCGATGAACAGGAGGATGAGCGTGAAAAACGGGAGCAGGCGCTGCAAGCGTTGCATTACGCGCTCTCCAGCAATGTGCTTTCAGAGATTGGGGCAGCTAAGCGCATGATGTCTTCCTGCGTTGTTCGTCCCGGCAATTCACCTGTAAGCCGTCCCTGGGACATCACCAGGATCCGGTCCGCGACTTGAATCAATTCGGGAAGTTCCGAACTGACCATCAGCACCGCAGCGCCGCCGCGGGCGAGCCGGTCCATCTGTTCGAAGACTTCTTGCTTGGCGCCCACGTCTATGCCGCGGGTAGGCTCGTCAAAGAGAAAAACGCGGGCACCGCGAGCGACCCATTTGGCGATGACGATCTTCTGCTGGTTTCCTCCGCTCAAACGCCCGGCGAGCTGACTAGGCGAGTTGCACTTGATGCGAAGCAGATCGCGATACTCTTGCGTCAGACTCGCTTCCGCGGGCTTGTGCAAAAAACCGAAAGTGCTGATGCGCCCCAGGTCCGGCATTGTGATGTTGTGAGCAATCGGGAGTTTTAGAGCGAGTCCGTTATGCTGGCGATCTTCGGGAATCAGCGCTACTCCTGTTGCCACCGCCTGACGCGGCGTTTTCGGCGTGACTGCTTTTCCGGCAATTTCGATGGTTCCTCGTTCGGCGGGATCAAGTCCAAACAGAACACGGCAAAGTTCCGTTCGACCCGCTCCCATCAGGCCGCCCAAACCGACAATTTCCCCGCTTCGAATTTCAAAAGAGATGTCGCGCAGCATGCCGCGGCACAATCCTCGGACGCGCAGAAGAGTTTGTCCCGCCGGCAGAG
>JAFASD010000381.1 GCA_019244945.1 Acidobacteriaceae bacterium
TTGCGGGTCTCGAACGAGTTCTCGACAAATACACTCCCGCGATTGTTGACATTAATCCGGAGAGCCGCGTCAAAGTGCAGCCTGGGCCGGCAAAGCGCGAGCTGGTCGAAGCCGGAACGCGCCTTTTTCTGATTAAAGTCATAAATGCCGCGGGCGTGACGGCGCGACTGCGTGTGGCAAGTCCGAACGCTCTCCCTGTCTATATCCCTTCGAATGGGAGCGCTGAGCCGAAAAAGGAGATTTCTTCGAGCGACGTGAAGGACCGATGGATGAGTCTCGATCTCTACGACAAGGACCCCATGTCCGAACGTCTCTCTGGTCTTCCCTTGGAATATCGAATCCTTGAAATTTACAGTCGCGATCGAGGGCAACGTTCCGCGAAGATTAGCTTTGATGTGGGACAGGGCACGCAAGACATTGGCTTTCGCAACCAGATAGTCGTCTTGTTTCGTGCGCTGCCTGCGCTGCCGCTACGTCTCAGGGTAAAGGATGAGAATGGCTCACCATCGGTGGCGGCCTTTACCATTCGTGACAGCGCCGGCCGCCTTTTCCCAAATCCAGCAAAGCGATTAGCTCCGGATTTCTTTTTCCAGCCGCAGATTTATCGCGCTAACGGCGAAACTGTGCTCTTGCCAGAAGGCGCATATACAGTCACCTCCTCGATGGGACCTGAATATCATGCGCAGACCAAACAGGTCAGAGTAACTGCCGCAGGACCAAACGAAATTTCTTTTGCGATGCAACGCTGGATAGACCCGTCGAAGTATGGCTGGTATTCGGGTGACCATCACGTGCATGCTGCGGGCTGCTCGCATTACCAGAACCCGACTGAAGGTGTCAGACCGGAGGACATGGTTCGCCAGATTCAGGGCGAAAAGTTAAATGTCGGAGCGGTGCTGACTTGGGGACCCTGCTACTACTATCAGAAACAGTTTTTTACCGGCAAAGACAACCCACTTTCAGCGCCACACCAGTTGATGCACTATGATCTGGAGGTTTCCGGTTTCCCATCGAGCCACGCCGGGCATCTGGTTTTACTCGGCCTGAAGGAGCAGGATTATCCGCATTGTGTGCGGATCGAACAGTGGCCCACCTGGGACTTGCCGATATTGCGTTGGGCGAAATCGCAAGGAGCGCTGGTGGGCTTCGCGCACTCCGGCTGGGGGCTTGAAGTGAAATCGCACGAGCTTCCGAATTATGAGATGCCGGGCTTTGACGGCATCGGCGCGAACGAATACATCGTGGATGTAACCTATCCCGATACGGTCGATTTTATTTCTGCTGCAGACACCCCGTACGTTTGGGAACTCAACATCTGGTATCACACGCTCAACGCGGGATTTCGAACGCGCATTTCCGGAGAAACCGATTTTCCTTGCATCACTGACGCACGAGTCGGACAGGGGCGCGTCTACGCGAAAATCGAGGGCCCGCTCACCTACGGCGCCTGGCTGGAAGCGCTGCGCGCAGGTCGAAGCTACGTGTCCGATGGCAGGAGCCATCTCCTCGATTTCAGCGTCAACGGCGTAGAAATTGGAACTAATGCGAGTGAGGTGAAACTCACGAGCAGCGGGACAGTGCATGCCCGTGTAAAAGTCTCCGCTTTGCTACGTTCTGACACGGGTAGCGGCGCGCCGGACGAGGAGCCTTCCTGGATGACTCCTTTGGGCAACGCAGGCAATCGGCTCATGGCGAGTGACGCCTCTGCTATGAAGATTCATGACCGCCCCATCGATAGGGAGCCGTACTGGCACATTGAACGTTCTCGTATCGAAGACACACGGCAGGTGCCAGTCGAGCTGGTGATGAACGGGAAACCGGTTGCTCGAAGAGATATGGTTGCGGACGGCAGCATTCAGGACGTTGCCTTCGACACGCGCGTTGAGCGAAGTAGTTGGCTTGCCGTTCGGATTCTCGGTTCCTCGCACACGAATCCGATTTTCGTTCTGGTTTGGGGCAAACCGATTCGCGCCTCGCGCCAGAGTGCCCAATGGTGTCTCGCCGCTGTGAACCAGTGCTGGACCCAGAAGGAACCCAAAATCTCGAAAGGCGAGCTCCCGGACGCGCGTGCAGCCTATGATCACGCCCGTGAGGTTTACGCCAACCTGATTAGGGAATCAGAACCGTAACTGTTTTGGCCTGCGGCAATCGGCCTGAAGGTATAACTCGGTTTATACTATGGGCATGAAAACCGCCATCTCATTGCCTGACGATCTTTTCCGCAGGGCGGATGCCACCGCGCGGCGTCTTAGGGTTTCTAGGAGTGAGTTTTATGCGAGAGCGATCGCTGAGTATCTGAGCGCACAGAGGGGGGATGCGATAACGGAACGCCTGAACGAATTGTATTCGCGTAAACCTGCAGAAGTGGATGCTCGCTTACACCACGCCCAGATCAGATCCCTGGCAGAGGACGCATGGTAGAAGCCCAGGGGGTGCAGCGAGGCGAGGTTTGGTGGGCAGATCTTCCAGCCCCGCGCCGCTCGGAGCCCGGGTATAGGCGGCCAGTTCTTGTGATCCAAGCGGACTCCTTCAATCGAAGCCGAATTCAAACGACAATCGTTGCCGCAATCACCAGCAATATAGAACTCGCTGACGCACCAGGCAACGTTTTATTGCCAGCCCGTTCGGCGGGGTTGACCCGTGACTCGGTTGTGAATGTTTCGCAGCTGCTGACACTGGACCGCAGCTTCCTGACGGAGCATGCCGGCACTCTACCGACGCGTCTCCAGCGCTCTGTCGACGAAGGACTACGGATGGTTCTGCAAGTCTAACAGCGGAATGCCCGCGAACAAACGTCAGGCCTGGCTTCCGGTGCCGTTTGTTGGCCTTTGCTCTTTCGGCTTTTCCGGTTTTTCTTTAGGCGCCGAGCCGCTCTTCACCGGACTGATAATCACGTGAGCGTTGCGGCCTTCGAGCCGCGGCTGTCCTTCAATTGCGCCTACGCCGGCCAAGTCATCCGCGAATCTCAAGAGCAGCTTTTTACCTAGTTCCGTGTGCGCAATCTCTCGTCCGCGGAACTGTACCACCGCCTTCACCCGGTTGCCTTCCTTCAAAAACCGGATCGCATGATTTTTTTTGAAATCGTAATCGTGCTCATCCGTATTAGGGCGGAATTTGAGCTCTTTCACCTGGATGACGTGTTGCTTTTTCTTGGCATCGTGCTGCTTTTTTTTCTGCTCGTATTGCCACTGGCCATAATCCATCGCCTTGGCCACGGGCGGCTCGGCAGTCGGAGCAATCAGTATCAAATCAAGGCCCAGGTCTTGCGCCTTCCGAACGGCGGCAGGGGTGGCCATGATCTCGACGGACCCATCCGGGAAGACAGCACGTACTTCCCTGACCCGGATTGCTTCGTTTACGTTTTCTCGGATTCTAGGCCGGCGCGGCGGGAGTCCTCTTGGTGGATACATGCCGGACTAACGGACGGCGCGCTCGCGCACGCGGAGATCGGAAAGGAAAAGAATCAAATAGAGTACCTTCTTACAGTTTACACGGGAATGGCTCGAATTAATACTTGGGCAGGGCTTCGATTCTATCCTTGCCTCAGGAGGGCCACGACGTCATCCACCGTAATCACGCCCATCAGGCGCTGTTGTGCATCGACCACCGGCAGGCTGAGGAGATTGTATTTGTCGAACATTTCCGCTACACGCCCCTGGTTCTCATCAGCTTGAACGAAAACCAGAGAGTCGGATGCGAGATTCTTCAGCGGAGTGTCACCGGCGGCAAAGATTAATTTTGCCAGGGGGACGATCGCGCGCAGCTTGTTATCGGAGTCCACCAGGAAAATGCTGTGCAGATCTTCGAGGATTTCTTCATCCCTTTTGAGCTCATCCATAGCTTGCGCCACCGTGGCGTCTTCCGGAAGCGCCAAAAACCCGGAATCCATGAGTCCGCCGGCGGTGTCCTCCCGGAACTCGCGCAGTTCCTCCACCTCCTCCTTCTCTTCCGGCTGCATCTCGTCCAGAATCTGCTCCGACCTTTCGTGTTCAAGCTCATTGAGCAGATCCGCTGCTTCGGAAGGCTCCATCTCTTCCAGAATGTCGGCGGCTTTCTCGGCCTTTAATGACTCGAGAATGCGTGTTTGGATACCCGGCTCAACTTCACTGAGCAGCTCAGCAGCCGTTTCGCTATCCATGGTGTTGAAAATTGCCTGCCGGTCCTCATGCCCGAGATTTTCGACGATGTCAGCCAAATCAGCAGGATGCATATCCTCCAACAATTTGTTCGAAATGTTGAGGCGTACGCGCCGCTGCGGGTCGGCTTCGAGAATGTTACAGAATTCCCAGCGAATGGAATGAGGATGAATGTGCGTCTGCAGTGTCCGCACGGTGGCAGGCGGCACGATTCCTCGCAGAACGCGACGCATCATGGACCGCAGCCCGATATCCACTTCGAGAATATGCAGTACGTCATGCCCATTCTCACGCTGCTTGAGAAACGTGACATCATTGACCCGGACTACTTTACGGCCTTGCGCGTCTATGATCTGCTGATCAAGTAGATCTCGAACCATCCGCAGCATGTATTCATCCGAATGGTAGGGCGTCAGCCGCTCATCTTTCAAACGAATCCCATCGGGGCCGATGCTCTCGATTTGGTCATACCGAATACTCAGCCAGCCCGGGCCGGCGCCCACCAGATAACGGTCCAGCCGAACCGGATCGATTAGGGGCACGAGCGCGGCATCTCTCAGCGTGCCGATATCGCGACCTTTGAGGTCGTAAACCTTCACTCGGAGAAGTTCGGTCAGATAGAGAACTTCCTCTTCTATGGCCATGCTCTCTTTGAGAATAACCACTGCTCTGCCGCTCTTACGTAATACACTGAGGTTTCCAGCGGATTTTTCCTCCGGCTTTTCCGAGTGAGCGCCTCCACCAACCTTGAAAGGCCTGCCCGCGCGTCCGTCAAGCTGACGGCCAAGAGTTTCTTTGGCCCAAAGGGTATACTTTCGCGCTCGCACCCCGCTTACGAATATCGCGAGGGCCAGATTCGTATGGCCGAAGCCGTTGAATCGGCACTCCACGATGGCAGGCATTTGATCGTCGAAGCGGGGACCGGAACGGGTAAAACCCTCGCGTACCTCGTTCCAGCGATTCTGTCCGGCCAGCGGATCGTGATCTCGACGGGCACGAAGAATCTCCAGGAGCAGCTGTACTTCAAGGACCTGCCATTCCTGCAATCTCTGTTCGAGCATCCACTCGCCGTTTGTTACATGAAAGGCCGCGCGAATTATCTCTGCCGACAAAAGTTATACGACGCAGAACGCGACCCCATACTTTCCGGAATGGACGAAATCGGCGAGTTCGAAATCATACGCAATTGGGAAGCGAGAACCAAAACCGGGGATCGGAATGAGTTACGCGAACTTCCCGAGAAGAGCAGCGCGTGGTGGAAGCTCGACGCGAGAAGCGATCTCTGCGCCGGACAGAAATGCCAGCAATTCGATCGCTGTTTCATAACTGAGATGCACCGGCGCGCCGCGGAAAGCGACATTATCATCGTCAATCATCACCTCTTCTTCGCTGATCTTGCAGTTCGCGATGAGCCATTCGGCGGCATTCTCCCGGAATACTCCGCGGTGATCTTCGATGAAGCTCACGAGATTGAAGACGTCGCAGGACAGTATTTCGGAATGACAGTGAGCAATCTGCAGATTCAGGAGCTCATCAAGGATGCCGCCGCCATTTCGCGCCGCAAGCAATTTGCCACGCCGGAACTGGACCGAGTCTTGCTCCACCTCGGCGATCACAGCGAGCGATTTTTCGGTCTGTTCCCCCAGGAAGGCCGGCACGGATTTACTAACCGTGAGGAATTCCTCCCGGAGTATGACGATTACTATCACGAGCTGGTATTCGGTTTGGACGCGTTTTGTGCGCGGCTCGAGCTGGTCCAGGGGGCAATCGAAGAACTTTTGCCTCTGGTCCGGCGCTCCAAACTGATTCAGCAGGCGCTTCGTTTCTGGCTCGAGTGTGGAGACACCAATTATGTTTATTGGGTCGAGCGTCGCGGTCGCGCCTTGTATCTGCAAGCCACGCCCATCGACGTTTCCGCCGCCCTCGCAACGCATCTCTTCGATCGGGTGAATTGCGTGGTGCTCACTTCCGCGACGCTCAGCGTCGCGGGCGCGTTCGAATACACTCAGACGCGGTTAGGACTTGGCGGCGCGAGTACGCTGCGTGTCGACAGTCAATACGATTTCGCCAATCAAGTTCTGCTGTACGTGCCGCCCCATCTGCCGGACCCGCGCCAGCAGGATTTTCCGCTTCTCGCGGCCGGTGAAGTGAAACAAATTTTGGAGGCGTCGCGAGGCCGCGCCTTCGTCTTATTCACCAGTTACCAGCAGATGCGGCAGGTTTACGAGCTGCTCCGGAAGCAGCTAACATTTCCAATGCTTCTGCAAGGCGATGCTCCACGGAATGCCCTGCTCGACGCTTTTCGGGCCACTCCTGGAGCGGTGCTGTTCGCCACCTCGAGCTTTTGGCAAGGTGTCGACGTGCAAGGCGAGCAGCTCAGTTGCGTTATTATCGACCGGCTTCCTTTCGCTGTTCCCACGGATCCGGTGGTTTCCGCGCGCGTTAACTCGATCCGCCAAAATGGCGGAAATGCGTTCTACGAATACCAAGTACCGCAAGCGGCGCTCGCCTTAAAGCAGGGTTTCGGACGTTTGATTCGCAGCACGAAGGATCGCGGCGTGCTCGCGCTGCTGGATAATAGGATTACCAAGCTGCCCTATGGAAGGGTTTTCTTCGATAGCTTGCCAGCGTACCGCTTCACTACAAAATTAGGGGACGTCCAACGGTTTTTTGATGTTTGAGATCTGTGTAGAGCACACCTTCGCTGCCGGACATGCACTGCGGAATTATCACGGAAAGTGCGAGAACGTGCATGGCCACAACTACCGGGTGCAAGTAGGAATCGAAGGCGCGGAGCTAGATGAAAACGGGCTGCTCTATGACTTTGCTGAATTGAAGAAACGCCTTCGCGCGGCGAGCGAATATCTCGATCACCAATTCTTAAATGAACTGAAACCCTTCGACGAAATCAATCCATCGGCGGAAAACATTGCCAGATTCATCTGCGAAGAAATTCAGAAAGATCTCGAGGCCCCATCCGTTTCATACGTGCGCGTCTGGGAGACCGACACTTCCTGCGCCATTTATAGACCGTAGTTGGCCTGCCTGGGCCAGGAGCTTTATCTTCCGAAAAACGCGGCGTTCTTCTGAGTAAAATCCGACCACTTCTCGGGGAGATCATCCGCTGCGAAGATCGCAGAGACCGGGCAAACAGGAACGCAAGCCCCGCAGTCGATGCATTCCACTGGATCGATGTACAGCATTTCGACGCTTTCGAACTTTTCCTCGTCTTTCTTCGGGTGAATGCAATCCACCGGACAGGCGTCTACACACGCGCTGTCTTTGATTCCAATGCAGGGTTCAGCAATTACGTAAGCCATCTAAATCGAATTCCTAACCAAGTATCAAATTTACGAGTAGCACAAGCAGCTAAGGAGTGACAAACACGCCACAGCGAGTGGTCACTTTCGTAGATCAAGCTGCTCAAACGCTAGATATCCGTCTGCGTGGCAATGCCTTTGGATTTCTTCTTTTTTTCCAGAGCCTCCATCAACTTGGCCTGGATATGGCTGGGAACGGGTTGCGGCTCCATGCCCTTAAAAACTTTTAACGTCTTCTCCGTAGTGTCACACACCACCCAGCAGTTGGGACACTCGCTTACGTGTTTCTGAAGCTCGGCCCTCAGCTTCGGGTCGAGGGTATCGTCGAGGAAATCCGTAAGCTCCTGCAGGAACTGCTTACAGGTAAGCAAACGCGTCGTCCCCCTGTCGCTTAAATTGCCTGGTGAGCTTCTCCCGAAGCTGCAAGCGTGCGCGGAGAAGTCGGCTTTTCACAGCGGAAATTGATAGACTCAACGCTTCAGCCGTCTCCTCGATTGACAGTTCTTCGATGTCTCTCAGAATGAAAACGGTTCGATAAGCTGGCTTTAAACTTTGAATCGCCTGATCTAATATTTGCGCCAGCTCCTCTCGCGAGTAGGTCTCTTCCGGGTTCTCATCCCAGACCGCGATCTCCCGGACCATCTCGTCTTCGCCCGTGTCAATTGGCTCGTCTAAGGGCACCGTCCTATCGGAACGGCGCTTCCTCAGCTTCATCAGCGCTTCGTTTACCGCGATGCGCACCAGCCAGGTGTAAAACTTCGAATTTCCCTGGAAATCATCCAGGTGTGTATAGGCTTTCAGGAAGCTTTCTTGCAGCACGTCTTCGGCATCGTCATCGTTTTGGGTGATCTGCTTAGCCATGCGAAAGATGCGGCGATCATAATGCTGCACCAAGTCGGAAAAAGCGGACATGTCACCCGCTTTGGCGCGAGCTACTAAAGCAGGCTCGTCAAATACAGGTGCAGTGGTGGAGGTGCTCACGGGGAAAGGCACCTCCAGTTTATCAGTGCAAAAGAGCTATTGAGGGGGCCGCCGCTCTTTCTCCGATGTTGTTCGTGTTTCCTTCGCGGGGTGCTGCTCGGACCGGTTGGGCGGTGTTCCGTGAGGAGCTGTTTCGGACCGTGCTGCAGGTTCACGCTGTTCAGGGCGAGCTGGCGGTTGTTGCCGCTCCGCCGGTCTCGCAGGCCGAGTCTCAGGTTGAGGACGTTCTGCCGGTCGGGCAGCAGGTTCAGGCCGCTCGGCGGGTCTGGCAGCTGGTTGCGGGCGTTCGGCAGGGCGGGGAACAGGTTGAGCCCGTTCCGCAGGCCGAGCAGGTGGGGCGGGCCGTTCGGCAGGGCGAGCAGCCGGTTGCGGCCTCTCCGGTGGCACATTGTTGCGTCGAGCCGCGGGTTCTGATGGCGCAGTTTGCCGTACATTCGGAGGCGCTCCATGAGCTTCCGGAGCGGCTTGCCGCGTGGGCTCGGCCGCTGGACGGGCTGGTTGCGGAGGCACACCAGGCCGGTTTTCTGGAACCGCCTGAGGCATGGGACGATTAGCTGGCGCGGCATTCGCGGCTACGTGCATACCGGGGTGAACCTGAACCACTCTCGCCGGCGGCGCTGGCCTCGCTGCCGCAATTCGGGCCGCCGGCGGAGCGACGGCTTGGTGCATAGCGGGGAAATCGTGCGGCTGCCCTGCGTGCTGTTGCAAATAGGATTGACGGGAGGCAAATGAAGCGACGGGCGGAGCAGGCGCTGTGCGCGCAACCACCTGCCGCTCGACGATTTGTTGCGGTGGACGGGCTGCAGGCCTGGAGCCCAAGCTCGGCATCAAAGCTTCCCGGGTGGGGGCGACCGGCGGCGCCACCAAGGCCGCCTGCGCTGGTTGAATTCTCGCCACTTCGGCTGCCGGCACGGGTCTTCCGGCTTCAGCAACCGGCCGCCCGGTGGCGAATGCCGATTGCCGCATCGCCATCACCGCGTTCGGCGCCCGCATGTTCACGTACGTGATGTTCGTAATGTTGGTGGTTTTGTTGATGTACGTTGTGTTGTAAACGTTCGTGATGTTTACCGTCTTATTGACCGTCGTGTTTGCGATGTTCACATTCCGGAAGTAATTCGGCGTGACGCGATAGGGCGGTGTGTACACTTCGCCGAAACCGAGAGGTACCCATCCTAGACTTGGGCCACCGCCTCCAATCGAAAGCGAAACGCCCCAATGTGCTCCGCCGAAGAAAGCTACCAGAGCGGGCGCATAATACGGCCTGACGACCGGGCCTCGATAGCCCGTGTAAATCGGGCCTGGGCACCAGCCCCATCGGTTGTTTACATAAGCCCAACGGCCATAATGGAACGGCGCGAAACCCCAGGACGCATCATCGACCCAGGTCCAGCCCCAAGGTTCAACCCAGGACCAGTGCCCATTGTGGTAAGGCGCCCATCCGGTGCTAACCGTGCGTGGGTACCAAACCGGTCCATATTCAGGCGCCTGTTCCCAGCCGCCGTTATCGTCGAGGTCTTCATATCCGACCACAGTAGGAGGAAGATATTTGGCCGATTGCACGCTGGTTTCGTGACCCGCGCGTTGATTGCACCAGTTGTCGAACTCGTCCGCGCCAGGCAAACTCTCGACGTTATACGCCAATTGGTCCGTGCCCGAAAGATTTACGCTGCTGCCCTGGTTGAGGGTGAAGGCCTGGCCACCTCCAGTAACCTGGGCTTGACCTTGCCTCACCAGGACGGAGCTGGTATTTCCGTTAGGATCTACGTTGACGCGGTACATGCCATCACGCAGCAAGGTGACAGCTGCATTGGGAGTGTCGACTTCGAATACCTGGTTCCCTCCGAAGTTATGAAGGCGGAAGCACATCTCACCTTCCGTCAGCTTGATCTGGACGGTCTGGTCGTTCAGATTCAGAAAACCGAAGCTGGTCTGCGACCACAGCCGGACTGAGGCGATGTCCATGTGCAACTCCGCACGAGCGCCTTGATCGGTATATAGATATTCGTCGGTGGTGAACGGGCGATTGAGAACCGCGGGCGCCCAGTCGTTTGCTCCTGCGGGTTCCATGGAAACATTGCCTTGTATGTAGCTCAGCCGGGCGACGCGCGAGGGCGGGTCCTGCTGGACCGCCGCGGCCGGTTGGGTCGCGAACGAGGCCGGAGCGGGAGTGGCTTCCGGCTGTGCGGCATTGCCGGAGGGCGCACTGGGCGAGGGGGAACTGGGAGACGACGGCGCGCCAGCTGGGGCGGGCGCCGGAGCGTTTTGGGCAGTAGCTGGCTGGTTCGATGAGGCGACGCCGTTCACGGTCATCTGATCATTTACACTCTTGACGCCGGTCGTGCCGTTTGCCACTTTCATCGCTTCGGCTTCTACGTCGGAGCCGGAAACGTCCCCACTGAGCGTGACGACGCCATCTTTTACCGCCACGCCTATATTGGCTGGTTTCGTCGTGGGATCGGCGTACAATTTCGCCTGAATGTCAGTTGTTAGCGTGTCGTCGCTAACCGTTTTCTTGGCACATCCGCTAATCAGGAGGCAGGTCAGCGCACCCAAAATAAGGAATGCCGGGGCCAAACCGCCTATGGCCGGGCGTGTCTGGCGCCTACGATTTTCAGATTTACGCATGCTTGTATTCATTTACTTCTAGATTACGCCGCAAACTTACGGTGCACAAATGATTGAAGCATCTCGCCTGCATCCGCCGGGTCGGCTCATGTTTCCCGGCTATTTAGCCGATGCAAGTAATGACTGACGGCACCAGGTTGTAATCTCGGATTGCCGCCGAGCGCGCCGCGCAGGTGTGAGCGCGCTGACTTGTAGACTGAAAATACCGGAACTCATGGAGCCTTCGCCCGACTCTCGCAAACGTGCCGTGATCATTGGCGCGGGACCTGCCGGGCTGACAGCAGCCTATGAATTGCTGACGCGAACGGATATTACGCCGATGGTGCTCGAAAAAAGCGAGTACATGGGCGGAATCTCTCGAACCGTCAATTATAAGGGCAATCGTATCGATATCGGCGGCCACCGTTTTTTCTCGAAATCAGATCGGGTTATGCGGTGGTGGCTGAAGATCCTGCCGATGCAGACGGTTAACGGCAACCACGCGCAAATCACGTATCAGCAGCAGACCGCGACCGTCGCCGCTCACCCCCAAGGCCCGGATCCTCAGACTGAGGACTGCGTCATGCTGGTCCGCAGCCGCAAATCGAGAATCTATTTCATGCGGCAGTTCTTCTCTTATCCCATCACGCTCAGCGGCGATACTATTCGGAAGCTTGGCCTCCTCAAAACGCTTCGCATTGGTCTGAGTTATTTGCACGCGGTGATTTTTCCCATTCGAAACGAATCCAATCTGGAAGAGTTCTTTATAAATCGATTCGGCCGCGAGCTTTATTTGACATTTTTCAAATCCTATACGGAGAAGGTCTGGGGTATCGATTGTAAAGAGATTAGTGCGGAGTGGGGCGCGCAGCGGATCAAGGGTCTCTCCATCTACAAAACGATCACTCACATTCTTAAGAAACTGGTTCCGAAACGGGGCGAGGACATCTCTCAAAAGGATGTCGAGACTTCTTTAATCGAGCAGTTTCTTTATCCGAAATTCGGCCCCGGACAAATGTGGGAGGAGGTATCGGGTCGAGTGCGAAAGCTCGGCGGTGAAATTTTGACGCACTGGACCGTAAACCAGATCGAGCGCACGAGCGACCATGTAACTGCCGTATTTGCCAACAACACCCAAACTGGAGAGACGCGCCGCTTCGAAGGAGAATATTTCTTCTCGACGATGCCCGTGAAAGAGCTGATTGGCGCAATGAACCCTCCGGCGCCCGAACCCATTCGTCAGATCTCAGACGGACTCATTTATCGCGACTTCATAACGGTAGGCGTTCTGTGCAATCGCATCAAGCTACGCGAAACTTCGGGAGAACTGGTCAAAGATAACTGGATTTACGTCCAGGAGCCGGATGTGTTGGTCGGTCGTCTCCAAATTTTTAACAACTGGAGTCCTTTCATGGTTGCGAATCCGGCCAACGTCTGGATTGGCCTCGAGTACTTTTGTAACGATACAGATGCGCTGTGGCGGAAGAGCGACACGGAGATGATCGAGCTTGCGAAGACCGAGCTAGCCTCGATGAACATTCTCGAACCGCAGGACGTTCTGGACGCCACGGTTATTCGGATGCCGAAGACATATCCGGCGTATTTCGGGTCCTATAACCGTTTTCCAGAAGTGATTTCCTGGGTGAACGAATTCGACGACTTATTCCTCGTTGGGCGCAATGGAATGCATAAGTACAACAATCAGGACCATTCCATGCTCACCGCAATGACCGCCGTGGACAACATTATCGCGAACGTCCGCAGCCGCGATAATTTGTGGGCGCTCAACACTGAGCAGGAGTATCACGAAGAGAAGGGCGAGCCCTCGAACACCCCGGCATAAATCCGGATTCGGGCCGACAATTTTTCGAGCGGTTCAGAACCCGTCCATCCGCTACAATTCTCGTTGGCGACTGCCCGCCCAGCGTTATCTCCCCCGGAACAGCGCCCGCTTGATTTTGTAACGCGGCTCGCCGCAATTCGAGATCGCCTCGAAAGCGCGCGATTTACCCGCGTCCACTCCAGGCTTCTGCTAGCCGCCGTAATTCTGTTTTATCTCGCTATCACCGCTCTTTCCGTATCAAGGCAACTCTGGCATGATGAGCTGTTTACTTACTACATCGCAAAATCTCCGTCGCTTGCACGCTTCTGGCAAGCTGTACATCTCGATCTCAATCCTCCGCTGAGTTACTTGCTTGTCCGGGGATCCATCGCTCTCATCGGAGATAGCATCTATGCGACAAGATTTCCGTCGATCATTGGATTTCTGGTTGGAAGCTTGTGCTTCTATCGGTTCGTTTCCAAGCGCCTCGGCCCCGCCTTTGCTCTGTTGGCCATGCTGGTTTTTTGGGCAACGCCTTTTTTTTCTTTTTCGACCGAAGCGCGTCCCTACGGCTTAATCGTCGGATTCTTCGGCATTGCCATGCTCGCCTGGGATGCGGCAACGGAAACGCGCCGGAGCGGGTTTGCGATTCCGATGCTCGCATTCGCGGTCACCGGCATGATGTTAAGCCATTTCTTAACGGTGTTTTACATCCTGCCATTTTGTCTGGCAGAGCTGTTTCGTTGGTACCTCTCACGCAGGTTCGACCTGCCATTATGGGCCGCTCTGCTTGTCCCATTAATCATCCCATTCGCTTATCTCTCCACTATGAAGCGCTACCAGGCAGCTCTCTTCCCGCCTTCTTTCCAGGCGTCCTTGGGCAAGGTAACGGGGTTTTTCTATCGCACGCTCGATCCCGAAAGCCTGATTCTTCTCCTCGCGCTTTGTCTTGCGATGGTTGTGGCATTTCGGCGGGAACGCCGCGTCGGCGGGAGCGCCATCTCTTCGAAGCCGCTCGATGCCGTTTTCAGCGTAGGCTTGCTCTCGCTGCCTCTACTGATCAATGTTGTCGTAATGCGCTCTCATGGCGTCGCATTCCACCGCTACAGCGGACCCACAGTCTTTGCATACGGACTCCTGTTTGCTTTCTTCCTCGCGGTTTATACGAATGCAAACCGACTGGCCGCCTTGGTTGCCTCTTTCCTGTTGTTGGTCTATATCGCGGGCGTGAATCTCGTGCCGCCTGCACTCACCGTTTGGCATACCTGGAGAACCCCTACCCGTGACTCCCTACCACCCCCATTTATTCAGGGCGTCCGGCCCGATCTGCCCTTGGTTGCGGCGAGCGGTTTGACCTTTCTTGAAATGGACAGATATGCCGACCCGGTTACCGTATCCCGTCTCTACTATCTCTGTGATCGTGAGTTGGCCATACATTATGCCCACGCCACCATCTTTGAAGGGTTCCCTGTACTGAAACAATACTTTCCAATCCGAGCCAACGTCGAGCCGTATCAAGAATTTGTCCGGCAACATCCCAGCTTTCTGGTTCTGGGCACGCCCGATTATCCGGAGGACTGGCTGCTTCGGCGCCTGATGGACATTCACGCAATCGTGAGATACCTGGGAGACTTTCCGGGTCCTTACAAGGACTCTCAATTGTATGCAGTGAGTATGCCCGGGAGTTAATTCATTACTCCGGAAGGGCGCCATTAAACTGCTAAACCTATAAGAAAATCGCTGAACGGAACGTACAGAATTTATCGAGAACCGCCGAAATTGATATTGGTGGTCCGATTTGAACTCGTAAATGGTCCGATACCGATTGTGCGAATTCCACAAGTATCATAGAGGCAGGACCTACACCTCTGCATATTTCCTGTCGTAAGAGTGCCTAGATGATTGTGGAGAAGCAGTTAGACGTGCCGCCGGTTGAGCCGGGCGTTCTGGTCCACCGCCGAAAGCCGCTGGTTTTGGGCACGTCCCTTCGCCAAGCGGCTGTCTTCCTGTTGTTTCTTGCGCTCGTTCTGTCGCTTCAAGTCGCCAGCGGCGCTTATCACGCCGAATTCAGCGGTTATCCAGACGAGCCGGCGCACTATGTAACCTCGCTGATGGTTCACAACTACATCACGAACCTGAAGCTGGTCTCGCCGCTGCAGTTCGCGTGGGATTTTTACCATCACTATCCGAAGGTGGCATTCGGCCACTGGCCGCCTTTTTTCTATGCGGTACAAGCAGTTTGGATGATGCTGTTTTCTCCGGCGCGCGCTTCTATCCGTCTGGAACTAGCGTTCACAACGGCTTTGCTGGCGTATGCGCTGTTTGGTGAAGCGCGGCGTTGGTTCGGTTGGAAGGCTGCCGTTCTGGCCGGCATGCTGATGATCTGCCTGCCACTTGTGCAGACGTATACAGACGAAGAGATGGCCGAAATGCTGCTGGCTCTCTTATGTTTCTGGAGCGCCATTTATTTTGCACGTTACCTCGATTCGGAGCGCTGGCAGGACAACCTGGCGTTTGGGATCTTTTTCTCGCTGGCGGTATTGACTAAAGGGAACGGCTGGCTGCTGGCATTCATACCGCCGGCCGGTCTTCTTCTTACGCGCAAACTCCGGCTCGTGATGCGCCCTTCGTTCTGGGCTTCAGCCCCGGTCATAGCGCTCGCGTGCATCCCGTGGCAGTTGATGACCATGCAAGTAGCCGAACGAGGATGGGTGGGTGGTTCCTGGCCGAATCTTCATTACACAACCCGGGCGCTTGCGCAATTTCTCCGGATCTTTATAGCGATCCCAGGTCCCGTCCTTTCGGCATTCATAGGTCTCGGCGTCATCGTGACAGTGCTCGCGCCTATGCTTCGCAAACCTGTTGCTTCAGGACCAGCCGTAATGCTGGCTCTGATTTTAGGGGTTTGGATCTTTCACTCGCTTGTTCCGGCTGGAGTCGAGGACCGTAAACTGTTGATCGCCGTTCCGGCTCTCATTCTGTTTCTTCTCGCCGGCGCAATCTGGATTGCCGATCGTCTCCCCTTCGGTAACCCTCTGATCAAATGGCGCCGTGCCTTGCTCGCCATTGCGATCGCGCTGTTCTTTTTTATCCAGACCTTCGCGATACCGCATTTCAGGCACTATGGGTATACCGAGGCCGCGCGTTTTATCACGTCTATTCTGCCTTCGCGCGCAGAGACTGTTCTGGTTTCTTCGAAATCGGGAGGCGAAGGGTTGCTCGTATCGGAAATCGCAATGGATGAACCTCATCCCACTCGCATCATCATCCGCGCCACGAAAGCTTTGGCAGATGTTGATTGGAGCGCATCGAGGTATCGCAGTCTGTTTACGACACCTGCGGAGGTTATGAGTTACCTCGATCAGCAAAACGTCAATCTGGTAGTTCTCGATACGTTTGCTCCTCAGAATCAATTTCTGCACGACGATCTTCTGAAACAAGCGGTTCAGCAGTTCCCGAGGATGCATTTGATAGCGACGTTTCACCCGCTAGACGCCATAGCGGGACAAATTCAGATCTTTCAGCGCGACAACCGGTAATCCGAGGGCTCCCTAGTTCAGTTATCGGGTTAAATCGTTCGCACTTTCCGTTGCTCGTGCTGCTCCGACGCGTGTCTCCTTCCACAATCGGTCAGAGGGCCTGAAAAACACGGTCAACGCGCAAAGAGCGGCGGCGATCAGGACAACAAAAGCCCGAATCACGGCGGAGAGTCTCTTCAGGGCATTGTTTTCGGGAATGGCGGGATCGAGCAGCGCGAGTCCATAGAAAACTGCCTGTCCGATCAACGCCGCTCTTCGCCAGGGCTCTGGCAGCCCAAAACTGCTGATCGCGGCGGCCAGCATCGCGAATGGAAGCAGTAAACGCGCAAGCTTGTGGGAAACGAAATGTATAAAGCGGCGGTTTCCTGGCCAAAGAAGACCGGGAAATCGCGAAATGATTTGGTATACCCCAGCTTGCGTTCGCACTTTGCGCCAGAATTCGGAGTGCAAACTGGTCGGCAAGTCATAAGCTTTCGCGTCTGGCTCGAAGTAGATTCGGAATCCACGAAAAGCCGCAGTGAAGGGGATGTAAACATCGTCCAAAAGAATTTCAGATGGAACGGGCACAGCCAACTGGCGGCGGATCGCATAGATGGATCCGGTAGCGCCCAGCATTGCATCGATTCGGTTCAAATTGCGCCTGATCCACTTTTCGTATCGCCAGTACAGGCCGGTGTTGTATTCCTCGCGGCTAAGACCTGCGCGGATTACCAGTTCTCCTGTGACCACGCCCACTGATGGCTCCGCGAAGCAGGCCACTAGCTTGGAGAGTGCGTCGCGATCAAAGATTTGCCGCACGTCCGTGAGCACAACAATTTCGCCGGAAACCATCTCCAGACCTCGCGTCACCGCGATGGCCTTGCCGCTTGATGGGATCGCCAGGAGCCGGACGCGTCGGTCTGGATAACTCGCGACGATCTCCTCAGTGCGGTCGGCGGATCCATCGGAAACAATCAGGATTTCAATCAGTTCAGCCGGATAACTGGAATCGAGCAAAGAACGAATCTTATTCTCAATCCACGGCGCTCCGTTGCGAACCGGAATGACGACTGAAAGGCGCTTTCGAACTAGCTCCTTCCGAATGGGCCGAGGGAAT
>JAFASD010000416.1 GCA_019244945.1 Acidobacteriaceae bacterium
AGACTTACTATATCTATATCGTCTTTTTTCAATAGAAACAATCGGCAATATATTTGTTTTTGCCAAGCGCTTCAAGGATGCTGTGGGAGACCGGCCTCGGACGGGGCACATACACTAAATCAAGGAAAACGTGAGGGAAGTACCAGCACTCCTGCCATTTTCAGTCCACCACATACACCTAACCCCACTCTGATCCGCGAAGATTCTACCCAAATGACCGATACCAACGTTGCAGAAACCGTGTTCCAAGACCTTTCTTACGCACTCCGAACGATGCGCAAGAATCCGGTGCTCACCACGACAGTCGTAGTCACTTTAGCTTTGGGCATCGGCGGTAACACAGCCGCCTTCTCTGTCGTGCGTACGCTGTTGTTGAAGCCTCTTCAGTTTGGGAACCCTGACCAACTGGTCGAGATCACGGTGGATTATCCCCGCCGCGAGCTGTGGGACACCACGTTCAGTAAGCAGCAGTTCGACAAGCTGAAGTCAGAACAGCAGTCTTTCGCCGCGATGGGAGTCGCGCTCGGCCGCGGTTTTCTGCCTGAAGAAGAGACGCCTGCCGGAGCGGAAGTCGCGATGCTCAGCAATCAGTTGTGGCGGCGGAAATTCAACGCAACGCGCCCGTCCTGGGCAAAGTGGTCAACCTGAACTCGACGCCCTACACGATTATCGGAGTCTTGCCCGAAGGCTTTCGCTATCCTATGCCGGGCATCGACATCTGGGTGACCAAACCATCTTTCTGGTCGGCACTTCCTTCCCGAGTTTGGGACATTACCACCAGCCAGATCGGATTCGGCCGTATGAAGCCCGGCGTGAGCCTAAAGCAAGTGCGCGCCGAAATGAACGTGTTGAATGAGAGGGCGGCCAAAGCCGATACCGGGGCCTACGTTCCCCAGATGCGGGTCACGCGCCTAAGTGACCATGTCGCGGCGAATATTCGTCCCACGCTTTGGATTCTCTTCGGAGCGGTCGGCTTCGTGCTGCTAATTACCTGCTCGAATGTTGCGAATCTCATGCTCGTCCGCACAAACTCCCGGGCACGCGAATTCGCGATAAGGACTTCGCTGGGGGCTTCGCGTGGAAGGATAATTCGCCAGCTTTTGACGGAGAGCGTTCTTCTCTCGCTGTTTGGCGGAGGAACTGGTTTACTGTTGGCGAGCTTGGCGGTTGCGGGCCTCAGGCGCATTAGTTCATTGAACCTTCCTGGCGTGGGTGAGATAGGGCTGGACAGCGTCGTTTTTGCGTTCGCTCTGACGATCTCAGTTGCAGCGGGCATTCTCTTCGGGCTGTTCCCGTCTGTACAATTGGCGCGCAAAGATCCCAATGACGGCTTGCGCGAGAGCGGCGCGGCTGCCGGACAAGCAACTCACCGTCCCGCGATCCTAGCGTTCGATATGCGCGGATTTATCGTGATAGCGCAAGTGGCCATGTCGATGGTTCTTCTAGTAGGAGCGGCGCTTCTGTTGAAAAGCTTCGTACGGCTGCAGGATGTCAATCCAGGGTTTCGGCCATCCGGTGTATTGGCCGCCAAGATCGCTTTGGCGCCGCAGCGCTATGACTCTGCCGCAAAGAGAATGGCGTTTGCGGACACATTGTTGCAGCGGGTAGAAACTCTTCCTGGCGTGCGCAGTGCGGCCATGGCCATGTCCCTGCCTGCCACCACCTGGTACCGAACTAACATTCAGATCCAGGGACTGCCCTGGGATCTTAATCCAGGCAATTGGCCCTCCGTCCAAATTCAGAGCACCTCGCCCGACTACTTTCGAACGCTTCAAATTCCGATGGAACGTGGGCGCGAATTCACCAGCTTTGATAATCAAGTGGGCGCCCCACCTGTCGTCATCGTGAATGAAAGCTTCGCGCGTCGCTTCTGGCCTGCCTACCCACAGGGAGTTAACCCGATCGGACAGCACATGCGGGAAGGCGCCGACAAAACGGATTGGCTGGAAATCGTCGGCATCGCTGCTGACGTGCGCGAAGGCGGTCTCGCCGTGGAAGTGGCGCCCGAATTCTACGTGCCGTGGGTGATTCATTCACCGCAAACGCCATACCTCGTCGCGCGAGCGGATACCGATCCATTAGCCTTGGCAACTGCCGTTCGAAAACAACTAGCAGCCATCGATTCGACCGAAGCGCTAGCCGATGTGCAAAGCATGAACAGCGTGCTTCAATCCACGCTGACTCAGCGCCGGTTAACCATGTGGTTCGTCACGTCGTTCGCGGCGATCGCTTTGCTGCTTGCCGTCGTGGGCATTTACGGCGTGATTGCGTACTCAGTTGCGCGTCAAATTCAGGAGATCGGAATTCGTCGAGCACTGGGAGCGCAAAGAGGGGATATCCTCGGCATTGTGCTCGGTCAGGCTTTCGTCCTTGCATCACTCGGGGCCGTGTTTGGAATTTTCGGAGCGCTCGCTTTAACCCGTTTGATCAGCAGTTTACTGTTCCAGGTGAATCCCACCGATCCCGCCGCATTCCTTTTCACAGCAGCCTTGTTTCTCACGGTGGCCATGGCCGCGAGTTTTTTCCCCGCGCGACGTGCAGCGAATATCGATCCATCGCAGGCCTTGCGGGCGAGATGAGCCTGATTCAGAAATACAGTAGAATCTTAAGACGCGCCTGTGGCCTGCTTGCGCCCGGCATGTCCGTCTAAGGTCGCACCAAGCTTTGAGCCGCGACTGGAATTTGCTGGGCGGGGGAGTGTCTGCCGTGTAAAGCGAGTTGGCAGCCTAAGACGACAAGCATCACCAGCAGAGCAACGCGCAGCGGGCGCTGGGCGATGCGCCCGGCTAGTAGCGACCCCGTGAGAGCTCCAAACAGGCCGCCGATTACCAGTTTC
>JAFASD010000487.1 GCA_019244945.1 Acidobacteriaceae bacterium
GAAACTGGCCTCTCCGGGTCAGGGCGATAGCGGTTCGCAGGTCGTCCTCCGCTTTTTGCCTATCGGGGCTCGCATTTTGAGCGCATAAGGCGAAAGACACGAAAACGATACATGCGGCCACCCGCTTGCACATCACGTCCAAGTACCCCGTCCTTCTACAATCGTGATGTAACGATCAATCGGCAGCTCCGCAAATCGCTCGATCTTATCGCCAGGCGGCGGCCACCGCACTTCCAACCAATCGATCTTTGGCCTGTTTCCGGTGCCGAGCACCAGACGCGGATCGTGAGAAGAAAGAAAGCTGCCACCGCCGACCTTCACGCGCTGGCGCTTCAGGTCTCCGGCCTGATAAGTAACTCTCGCGCCGACCGCATCCGGATTGGCTCTGCGGCACACGAGTCGCACGCCGAGCCAGTGATTGCTCCGTTCGGCATTGTTTCGCAACAGAATCGGCGCGCCATTATTCACCGTGACAAGGACATCAACGCGACCGTCATTGTCAAAATCTCCCAAAGCAAGGCCCCGTCCGGCGATATCTCGTGAGAAGGCCGAGCCACCTACTGCACTCACGTCTTTCCAACGCCCGTTGTCGTATCGGAGCAGCAACATCGGTTCGGCGTATTTCGAATCTGCTTCGCGTCGGCTCACCATCGGATCAGGGTGACCATTGCAAAGGATCAGATCCAAATTTCCGTCATTGTCAAAATCGAAGAACTTTAGCCCCCATCCGCTGAGGACCTTTGTGAGCTGCGCGAGACCAGTTGGAATCGCGACATCGTCGAAAGTCTCGTTCCTGTTATTGCGGTAGAGCGAGTACATTTCGCGGTTTAGATTTGAGACAAACAGGTCGAGCCATCCGTCCTGATCGTAATCGGCTGCATCGACGCCCATGCCGGAACGCGCTGCTCCGAAGGAATTGTAGGCAACGCCTGCGAGTACCCCGATTTCTTCGAATTTGCCTTTTCCGCGATTGGCAAAAAGAAAATTGGGCACGGTGTCGTTGGCGACAAACAGGTCCATCCACCCGTCATTGTTGATATCGGCGGCTACCACGCCCCACGCCTTGCCCAACGAGCTTGCAATTCCGGATGCTTTGCTGACATCTGTGAACGTGCCATCTCCATTGTTGTGAAAAAGCCAGCAGGGAAGCGGCCTGTAGACGTCCGGCTTGCAGTAATAATGCAGTCCTGTATCGCGGTTACCGCAGAAAACATTCTTCGCTTTGTCGAAATCGGCGAAGCGGCAGACAAACAGATCCAAGCGGCCGTCGTTGTCGTAATCGAACCAGACGGCGCTCGTGGCCCAGCCTGGCGCTGCGACTCCCGCCTTCTCAGTTACATCCGTGAAACCACCCTGGCCATTGTTGTGATACAAGATACTGCGCGGATATTGAGTGACGTAAAGATCAGGAAAACTGTCGCCGTCGTAGTCACCGACGGCAACTCCCATGCCGTAGGCGTTTCCTAACACTCCCGCGGTTTGCGTTACATCCGTAAATGTGCCGTCGCGATTGTTGCGATACAGGGCGTTTCGTAATGGGGTCGATGGCTTGTAGAAATCGCACGGCCCGCTATTCACGAGGTAGATGTCCATCCAGCCGTCGTTTTCGTAATCGAAGAACGCGCAACCGGGTCCGATAGTTTCGGGAAGATACATCTCAGAAGAGAGCCCGGCCACATGGGTCCAGCCAATGCCGCTCGCGGAAGATGAGATCTCCTCGAATGTGGGGCGGATCCCAACCTCGGGAGCAGACGAGTAAGCCATTCCGGCTCCCACAAGCCTCTCGAGAAACTTTCTTCGCGAGGACAGGCGTCCGAGTCGTGTTCTGAGCGACATGCCCTCAAACGCGACCTAAGGCGGACCCGTCTGGTTGTCTTGGTTATGCGCAGATGCCTCGTTCTGAAGAGCGAGCTCGCGCGCCGCCCCCTCCTTGTTCCCCACACGCGCGTATGCGATGGCCAACTGATAATGCCCGGCTGCATCAGCAGGCTGCATTTGGACGTAACTCCGGAGGGGAGAAATTGCGTCCGGATATTTTCCCGCGGCTGCCAGCGACATCCCGAGCGCCAGGTAAGCTTCAGAAAATCCTACGTCCAATTTTGTTGCGTTTGAAAAGTGCTGCGCCGCCTCGTTCCATTGGCCGGCGCGTCGGGCGAGCTCCCCTAGGACGAACTCGGCCGCCGCGTTATGCGGATCTACTACAAGCTCCTTTTCAAATTCCGCCTTTGCCTCCTCGACGTGGCCCGAAGCTCCAGCCCTCGAGAGCAGTGCTTGACCCAAGCGGTAGTGAATGCCGGGGATCTGCGAATTCTCCTTCAAGATGCCGTTGTAAACGCCGATCGCCTGGTCCCACTTCGCCTGTGATTCCAAAGCTTCGGCTTCGAGTCTTCGCGCCTGGTACGAGTTGGGTGCTTTGGCCGCAAGCTGCTGGGAGGCTCGCGTGGCGAGCTCCGAGTAGTAGTGCGTCGTTATGTACAAGACCTGGGGATCGTCGGGAAAGTCGCGCTTCAGTGCCACCAGCACTTCCACAGCCGTGCTCTCCTCATCCATCGCCATTGCACAGCGCGCCTCGGCCATACCGCCGCTGTATCTCAGTTGTTTGTCATTCAGGTGGGGAATCCAGCGCTTCAAAAGAGGCAGAGCCTCCCGGCAGCGACCACTCTCGACGAGGGCTATCCCCCTATGAGTGGCAACCGAGGGATCGTTAGCCGGAGATTTGTTCGCAACCTGAGGTGCAGCAGATAGGGTCCAAATGGCACTACAAAGCAAGGCGATGAGGAACAAACGCATTCCAAAGGCCGGTTATCGTTCGCGATTATTGTACCCGGTTATACATAGGTCCGCGACGATCTCTAGCAGTTCAGAACGTGATCTTGGCACCCAGTTGCATCCAGCGCGGCAGTTGCTGCGAGAGCGCCTTTCCGAATGTCGGATCGACGGGATTGGCGTCCACGTTCGTAAGATTCGGCCTGTTGAAGAGATTGTAGAACTCGAATCTTAGTTGGAGGTTTACCCGTTCGGCCAGATGGTTGTCCTTGTATACCGCCACGTCTGTTTCGGCGAAATTGGGCTCACGGAAGCGGTTCGATTTTTCGTTGCCTTCCGAGCCGAACGCCGGAACCGGGAACTGTCCAGGCGAGAAGATGCCGTTGAGAAAGCCGACGCGACTAGTGAGTTGGCTGTAACTCGCGACGTTTGGATAATCGTAGTCATCACCATCCGCGTTGTAATCGCCGCTTCCGGCCGCATACCCGATGAACTTGCCATTGACATCTTTGAGCGGAGCAAATGGCGCTGTGTTCACGACCGTAAAGGGATAGCCACTCTGGAATATCGTGGTGCCGCTGATGCCCCATCCCCCGGTGACATGCCCAACCAACCCCCGTCCTGCATTCAATCCGCCGAGCGTGTAATTAAACGTGAACGAAAAACGGTTCGGCACATCCCAGGGCGAAGGCCCATAATACTGGGACGGATTGAGGGGCACGGGATACAGGCCCGCATCGTCTTTGGAACTGGATCGTGTGTAGGAACCATCGAAAAACCCTCGCGAAAACCTGCCACGAAAATCGAATATGAGCGCGTCGAAGTTTCCATATCGGTTGTTATCCGAATAGGTAATCGCGCCAAAGCTTGGGTTCAGTCGCGTGGGTGACAGGCTGTTATGAATAATCAGGTCGCCAGGAAGCTCATTAATATCGACGCCATAACTAACGATGCCCGCCTGATTGTTGTTCCCGACAAGGTCCCATGAGTGCGATCCGGAATAACCCACACTCGCTACTACGTTATTACTTACTTTCCGCTCTACGGTTGCCGACCAGATGGCGGCTCTCGGCGAGTGAAGATTGGGATTTATACCGCCGATGGGGAAATTCAAGCCCGGGATTCCTCCTGCCGCGTCGAGCCCTGCGGTAAATGCCGGGTAGGCAAAGCCGTAAGGAGGCTTGTTGCCGGTCCCTAACACGAATAAGGGCGGTCCCGCTGTCGCTGTTCCACCCGCAATGAAAGTGGGCGTGATGGGACCCGGTGGGTTGCCCCGGAACTCCTCCTGCACATTGGCCTGCGTGAGCCAGTTGTTATACAAACCCGCGCCACCTCTTATGACCCAGACCCCCGTGCCGCGGGGATCCCAGGCTAAGCCGAGGCGTGGACTCCAGAGGTTGTCGACGGAGCTTTTGAGCGCATTCTTGGTTGCCTTGGCGTACCCATTGGCAACCTGTTCTTGGAACGTAGATCCGGAACCTAGATAGAAATTGCCAAAGACTGTCGTGGCACTTCTCGAATAGGGATTGCCGCTGTCGTCATAGCGCAGGCCCAGTGTCAGCGTCAGGTTCTTGGCGGCTTTCCAGGTGTCTTCAGCGAATGCTCCCCAAGTGCTGGACGCCGCGTTCCAACTCCACAGTACGGGTTTACCGGTGGTCGGGTCGTACATGACGTGCGTTTCATTGAAAGGCTGGTCTTGGACCAGGGTGAGCAGATTATTGAACTGGAACGTAGGTTGAGAATAGGGGCCCTGAAAAGGTTCGACGTCGTCGCCAAACCATCCTTCATAACCGAACCGTAACGTGTGGGCTCCATGAACATGCGACAGGACATCGCGCCAGTGGTAGTTGTGCTGGATGAAATCTCCTTGCGCAAAGCCGACACCGAATGCCTGGCCGCTATCGACGTTTATGCCGGTCACATTAATGGACGGTACCGTATAGTCTTGCGCGCCACTGCCTAAAGTGCCCTCTACCCGGCTTGCACCGAATATAGCTTCGTTTATCGTGGCAATCGAGAAACTGTGCGTATAGTTGCCCTGTACTGCATACTCCCAATTGTTATTTGCTGCAGAGAATTGCGGCATAGGTGAGGCTGCGCCGTAGTTGAGCAGTGTTCGATAAAAGCTGCCGTAAACGCGATCGTTCTTCCAGTACTTATCGACCCGAGTAAAATACTGCGTTCCGTTGCGAAATTGCGTGGAATTGAATCCGCCCTGGTCAATCATCGGCAGGCCGCAAGGAAGGTTATTCGTTGCTGGTGTTCCACAGGTGCCCGGGAAAATGTTTGCAGCCGTCGATGCCACGGACACTCCCGTAAGATGCTGCGGAACGTAGGTGCCAAGCAGCTTCGTACCCAGTGTGTTTGGATAATTCTGTTGAGCCCAGGCTGTAAACTGCGGATCTGCAAACGTGTTCAGCGCATTTCCCGTGGATGCAGACGAACGCAGCGGCTCAACTGCGAAGAAGAAATAAAACTGGTGGTGCGGAATAATTGGGCCACCGATCGCGCCTGACATGTTGTTGCTATGGAATGGCGCGTAATTGTGCGAAAACTCAGTGGCCGCAAACAGCTTCTGATAAGTGAAATAATCGCTTGCCAGGCCGTGGAACTGATCTGTTCCCGACTTTGTCGTCATGATCATCGACAAGCCATCGGAACGGCCATATTCGGAGGAGAAAGTGTTTACCTCAATGCTGGTTTCCTGAATGGAATCTGGATTCGGTGTCAAGTTGAGGACGCCTTGCCGGATTCCACTGGTAACATCCAGACCATCGACGACATACATGTTAGACATTTGCCCCATGCCGTTGGCGCTCGCATCGACCTGCGTCTCGGTGGAATAGTTGTCGACGCCCGACCCGGGCGTGCCCACATGTCCGGGTTGTCCGCCACCCATAGTGCCGAGCCCCGAAGCACCCGGAGCCAAGCTCGCGAGCGTAACCATGTTGCGGCCCGGCACCGGCAGCTCGGCCACCGTGCCGCTTGCCAGGGTCAGTTGCGTCCGGCTCTCGGCGGTGTTAATAACCGGCGCCTCTCCCGTCACCGTCACGACGTTTTGCGCGGAGGTAACCGTCAGTGTCACTGGCACGCTGAGAATCTGGTCCGTCCGGAGATCGAGTCTCACGGTAGCCCTGTTGAACCCGTGCGCTTCCGCAGTAACTTCGTAAGGGCCTGGCGCAAGACTAACGAACGTGTACACACCTTCGCTACTCGATTTCGTCTCTGAAGAGACCTGGGTACCCGTGTTCACGAGTTTGACGACCGCATCAGGTACGACCGCGCCGCTGGGATCCTGAATCACCCCTTGAATGCTGCCGCTGAACTGGGCGTAGGATGCGCCAGTGAACAGCGTAAAAAAGATGAGCAGGTCGGCAGGCAGGCGGTGAAAGACTGGACGTGTTTGCATGTTTTGCCTCTCCCGTGTGGGCGTTGACGTAAGCGCTTCAACGTTGTCCGCAGCAGTTATATAGTAATTGAGGAATGGAGAAAGTCAAGCGATTTCTGCAAGCGCTTTCACTCCTTGCCCTGCGCCTTTTCGTGGTGTTTGTTGCTGTCGCTGTGCTTCGCGCGAGCGACGACACAGTCGGCTCCATCAGCTCCGCGCTGCGAGGTCACGATTACGCCCGGGCCCTCGAGCTTGCTCAAACCGCCCTAACGGAAAACCCGAAAGATGTTCGCCTACTTACTTTGAAAGGGCTTGCTTTATCTTCCCTGCGACGTGATCCCGAGGCGCTTGAAGCTTTCCGCAGTGCGATCGCGCTGAAGCCCGATTATCTGCCTGCGTTGGAAGCGGCCGCGCAGCTCGAGTACAAGGCGGGCGACGGGGACGCCATTCCGCTGCTGGAGCGGTTGCTGAAATTGAAGCCCGATGAACAGACAGCACATGCCATGCGAGCGGTCATGGCGTGGCGGCAGAAGGACTGCGCGACCGCAGTCCGGCACTTTGAGCAGAGCCGGAGCGTTATTGCCTCGCAGCCCGAGGCGCTGAAGGAGTACGGCGTATGCCTGGTTCGCCTGCAAAGGCCGGGAGACGCAGTACCGATCTTGCAACAAGTTGCCGGGAGCGAACCCACGAACAAGACGGCGGTCTATAGTGTCGCGTCCGCCCAACTTCTGGCGAAGCAATGGAATGAGGCACTCGAGACGCTGAAACCGTTCACCGAATCAGGCCTGCCCGATTCGCAGGCTCTTGATTTGGCAGCAACCGCGCTGGAGGCAATGGGTGATACACCGCAGGCGGTTGCGATGCTGCGCCAGGCAATCGCGCTAAATCCACGTGATCCACAGCTTTACGTGGCTTTCGCCGAGATAGCTTTGGCCCACGGTTCGCACCAGGTTGGAATCGATATCGTCAATGCGGGGCTCAGGCGGCTTCCCGACTCACCCCAGCTTTATGTCGCTCGCGGGGTTCTGGAGGTACAGCTCGCGCGATACAGCGAGGCGGACGCAGACTTTACGAAAGCCGATCAGCTCGATGCGAATTTGGCCCTCGGCGCCACCGCGCGCGGTTTGGCGGCCGCGGAGCAGAACAACGTGGAGAAAGCTATATCCACTGTCCGGGAGGAGCTCAAAACGCGGAAGTCCGATCCGTTTTTATACTATGTTCTGGCTGAGCTTCTGCACTCACGAGGGCCTGACCCGAGCGCGCCTGAATTTCGGGAGGCGTTGCATGCAGCCTCCAAGGCTGTTGAGATGAAGCCGGATTTTACGCTCGCTCGTGACACTTTGAGCCGGCTTTACCTTCAGGCGGGTGAGCCGGACAAAGCCATCGAGCAGTGCCGACTGGCGCTCCGTTCCGACCCCTCGGACGCGACTGCGATGTATCGTCTCATCCGTGCGCTTCAGAGCCGCGGCCGCCAGGAGAACGCTCGTGAGATCGCAGATTTGTTGAAGCAGTTCAGCGAAGTGCGCGCGCACTTGCGTCAAAAAGAGAATCAAGAGGCGCGATTCCAATTGGTTGAGGCTGAGGCTCCGAGCCAGCAGCGTCACCCGTAACGGCATTTAGATGCGTGCCCCATTGACATCGGGGCCGGAGGAACATTAGACTTGATCCGGTAAACGCTTACATAGCTTACCCAGTAGCCGAGAGGAGGGTTCCACGTGAGAACACGAATGTCTCGAATCGCAGTTTTCCTTGCCGGCTTTGTGCTTTGCGCCTCAGTATCGTTTGCGCAGACAACCTTCAGCGGCAATATCCAAGGGGTAGTTTCTGACCAGACCGGAGCTTCCATACCCGCGGCCACCGTCCATTTGCGGAACATTGAAACAGGAATCGAATCAACTGCCGCCACGAGCCCGACCGGCAATTATCGTTTCAGCAGTCTCGCACCCGGGCGATATCTGGTGAGCGTGGATGCGAAAGGCTTCAAGAGCACTAACGAGACTGTGACGCTCGACACCGGGGAGACGCAGGGCATTAACATCACTATGGGACTCGCAACAGCGGCGGCATCGGTCAATGTGGTGGGCGAGGCGCCCCCGCTAGATCCGGACGAAAACCGCATTCAAGCCACATTGTCCTCGCAAACGGTTCACGACCTCCCGGCGCTCAATGGCAACATCTGGGATGTCCTATCGGTGGCGCCCGGCGTAGTAGGCGCGGGAACACATGCCGCGGGCGAATCACCAGGCGGCGGCGCTGATAACTTCGGAACCCAGACCCCGGATTTAAGCGCCAACGGACGAAGTTACACCGGCAACCGCGTGATCGTGGACGGAATGGATGCTACGAGCAACATACAGAACGGCAATATCATATACGCCCCGCCGCCCGATGCGGTGCAAGAGATGTCACTCCAATCGAATTCCTGGGATGCTGAGAACAACCTCGGGAGCTCGCTGTTGATTCAGGTGACCACAAAGTCCGGCACCAACCGATTTCACGGGACAGGCAGCTATCTTTTCACTAACCAAGATCTGCTGGCGCGCACGGTCTTTACTCCTGCCTCCTACAACCCTTTCAAGCGCCAGGATTTGGTGGGCACCTTCGGCGGCCCTGTCGTCAAGAACAAAACCTTCTTCTTCGCGGAAACGGAAGCTCTGTGGTCCACGACCTCAACAGGAAACTCGGTGTTGACTTTCGAGACTCCGCAGTTCCTGCAGTGGGCCCAGCAGAATTTCCCGAACACGCTAGGTACGAAGATACTCCAGCAAAACGGAGTCACGGGCGTTGTGCAGTCTGGCGTCGCGCAAACGGCGCTCCAATATTTCGGCGGTTCTTGCGGAACACCGGCAACGGCAAACATTCCGTGCAGTCTGCCGGTGTTGGCGACGGGCACGTCCAATCTGAGTCCCATTTACAACGGTCTCCAGTACGGGTTCCGAGGCGACCAGTACATCAGCACGAGGGACCGCCTGTTTGGGACCTACGGCAGCGATGGATTTACGCTGGGCCATCCAGCCAATCGAGTCGGCTTCTCGAATCACGATATCCAGTCGAACTGGTACACGCAGATCGACTGGACCCACACGTTCGCACCGGCGCTTCTGTTGGAAACCAGCATCGCTGCTAACAGCGTCGGCGGAGCAAATGGTCAAGGTGGGACGGATAACGTCCCGCTAATCGGCGTGACGGGACAAAGCCTCGGTCTGACGAGCTCCTGGGGACCGGGTGAGTACCGCGCACATAATTACAATTGGCGCGATGTGTTGAACTGGGCACACGGCGCGCACACATTGAAATTCGGGGCGAATGGTACGCATGCAGTGGAATTCGGTGATTTCACCCCAGTCAACACACGCCCCAATTTCCAGTTCAACAATCTTCTCGATCTGGTAGAAGACAAGCCTTACAGCGAATCGGTTGGCGCGTATAATCCGCTGACCGGCCAAGCGGGTCTGGTTCTGTTCTCGGGACAAACGAATCCGTGGGGGATTTTTGTGCAGGATGACTGGAAAGCAAGATCCAATCTATCGTTTACGCTGTCGCTGCGCTGGGATGATCTCAGTAACATCTCGCCGTCCGGGCCGGCGGCCACCTCCGGAGTCAGCAGCAATTTGATTCTCGGAGCTGGAAGCACCGTATCGCAGCAGGTGGCGAATGCGACCGTGCGCACCGTCAGCACCGTATTCGCGCACTCAATCAAGGACATCTGGAGCCCTCGCGTCGGCTTTGCCTGGGATCCGTCGAACACCGGAAAATGGAGTATTCGCGGCGGTGTTGGCGTCTACCACGATTGGGTTGCGCTAGGGCAGGCTGTCGATGAGATGCGCAATAACCCGCCCGGGGTCATTTCACCGACTTTCTACAGCACGGGCGGGATTGCGCCGGTGTTCGGCGTAGCAAGTTCGCCCACGTACCCGTTCGGTTACCCCCTGCCCACAATTCCTGCGGGCAGCCTAAACGCGGCTGGTGGCCTGACCGGCGTACAAGCGGCAGTGTGGGGCTTGGCGCGCAATATGACTGCGCCTATAGCGGTCAACTACGTCATCGGCTTCGAGCGCCAGTTCCCATGGAGGCTGGTTGCTGGAGGATCTTATTCCGGGTCGAAGAGTTACAACGGCCTGGCGGGCTCGGATTATAACCGCTTCGCTGGCGATCTAATAGCGAACAATGGCCACTTTGTGCGGCCAAATCCAAACTTCGGAACGATCAACTACGTGAGCAACATCATGAACGGGAGCTACAACGCAATGATTCTGACTCTGCGTCGCACCGTCGGCCAGCGCGCGACGTTCCAAACTTCCTACACGCTTTCACATGCGATGTCAGATATCAATTCTGGAACGCGTTTCGATCATGATATCGGCTTTAATGTTCCAGATCCCACGCTGTATCACCAATACTATGCCGATGCGAACTGGGATGTACGAAACCGATTCTCGTTCTCGGCCATGTACAACGTACCTGGGCTGAGTAGCGGGATCGGCAGAATACTTACTCAAGGATGGGAGATCACGACCATAACGGCAATCCAATCCGGCACTCCGTTCTGGATTTACACGTCCGCGCCTTACGGAGCGGGCGGCGATTACAATGCAGACGGAGTGAACTACGACATTCCGAATGCTCCCGCCAATTACTGCAGCGGTTCGTACAGTGAAGGACAATACCTGGCAGGGTTGTTTCCTGCGAGCATCTTTACGGCGCCCGCGCCCGGAACAGAAGGAAATTTGAAGCGCAATAGTTGCCGAAACCCCGGCCTCCTCGAAGTGGATGCCAGTGTATTAAAGAACAACAAAATTAAATGGCTCGGCGAGCAGGGCAATCTGCAACTAAGGTTCGATTTCGTCAACGTGCTGAATCATCCGAATCTGACCGGGGTCGATCCCAATCTGACGGACGCTACCTTCGCGAGGTCGACTTCCACGCTACTTCCGAGATCAATCCAACTAGGGGCGAGGCTTTCATTCTAGAATCTCCGCGTAGCTTCCGCCACCTCAGAGTCTGCAAAGGAGTAGTGAAATCTGAACATGAAATTCTTACGTCTCGGCGCTCTCGCCGCGCTTCCAATCTCGCTCTGGCTGCCTTCTCTAGCGCGGCAAGGAGATGTTGCGGGTAAACAGACATCAACCGCTTTACAACGGGATTATCCCTTCAAGCCGGTCCCATTCACGGCCGTCCATCTGGATGATGTCTTCTGGGCCCCCCGCATCGAGACAAATCGCAAAGTGACCATCCCATACGCTTTCAAAGAATGCGAGATCACGGGCCGTGTTGCGAACTTCGAGCACGCGGCAGAAGCGCTTCGCGGCGAACTGGGCGATCACGACCGCAAGCTTCCAGGCTATCCGTTTGACGATACGGATATCTACAAAATAATTGAAGGCGCAAGTTACACGCTGAGCGTTCATCCCGATCCGAAACTGGATGCGTATGTAGATACCTTGATTGCAAAAATTGCCGCGGCTCAGGAGAAAGACGGATACTTGTATACTGCGCGAACGATCGATCCTCAACATCCTCACTCGTGGTCAGGAGCAAACCGCTGGGAGAACGAAGAGATCCAAAGCCATGAGTTGTATGATGCCGGCCATCTGTTCGAATCGGCGGTAGCTCATTACCAGGCAACCGGTAAGCGCACTCTGCTCGATGTCGCATTACGCGAGGCAAATTTACTTTGCGATACCTTCGGCCCGGGTAAGCGAGCCATCTGGCCGGGCCATCAGATTGTCGAGATGGGTCTCGTAAAGCTTTATCGGGTCACCGGGGAC